>DATASX010000122.1 GCA_036269075.1 Sporichthyaceae bacterium | reverse complement strand
ACGAGAATCGCCCGGCCGCGAACGCGGCCGGCGTCGAGGTCGGCGAGCGCGTCGGGCGCGGCGGCCAGCGGATACGTCTTGGTGTGCAGGGTGACCTTGCCGCCCTGCGCGAGCGCCATCAGCTCGGCGAGGTCGTTGTAGGTGCCGACGATGTTGCCGATGATGTTCCGCTCGGTGGAGATGATGTCGAGCGTCGGGACGTGCAGCGTGCCGCCGTACCCGATGACGAAGTACGACCCGGCCGGGGCGGTCATGTTCCACCCGTCCATCTCCGCCCCCTGCTCGGCGACGAAGTCGAGCACGACATGCGCCCCCGCCCCGCCGGTCAGGTCCTGCACGGCGCCGACGTGCTTCCCGTCGGCGACCACGGTGAGGTCGGCCCCCAGCTCCTGCGCGAGCTTGAGCGCCTCGGGGTTCCTGTCCACGACGATGATCCGCGCCGCGGTCAGCGCCGCCAGGCACTGCACCCCGATGTGCCCGAGCCCGCCGGCCCCGATGACCACGCAGGTAGTGCCGGGATAGAGCAGCGGGATCGCTTTCTTCACGGCGTGATAGGCGGTAATCCCGGCGTCGGCGAGCGCCGCGACATCCTGCGGCCGGGTCGACGGCTCGAGCTTCACGCAGGCGCGGGCGGAGGTCAGCAAGTACTCGGCCATCCCGCCATCGGTGGACAGCCCGGGGAACGTGGAGTTCTCGCAGTGCATGTCATCCCCGGCCCGGCAGGCGCGGCACAAGCCGCAGGTAGGCGTCGGATGCAGGATCACGGTGTCGCCAACCGCGACATTGGTCACGGCGGACCCGACCTCGTGCACCCACCCGGCGTTCTCGTGCCCGAGGATGTAGGGCAGCGGCGTATGCATCCGCTCATCCCACTGCCCCTCGATGATGTGCAGATCGGTCCGGCAGACGCCGGCGCCGCCGATCTTGACGACGACATCCAGGTGGCCGCTAACCTTCGGCTCGGGCACGTCGTCAACGACAGGCGTGCTGTGAAACTTATGCAGTCGTACGGCTTTCACTAAGACCTCCCGATCATGGTCTGCGTTAGCCAGGGGCGTATCGATACCGGAGCATCCCGGAGCACATCGAGGCATTGGCGTCGATGCCGGCCCGGGTCACCCGCGCCCGCCGCAAGTGCAGCGGAATCGCCGCCAGGGCGACGCGAGCGCCTGTCTCCGGGTCGATGAGCAGCGGCGCGTCGTCGTCGGCGGGCAGCCCGAGGTCTGCCCGCCGCTGCCGGAGCCGGTCGAGTTCGGCGGACTGCGGCGCCGCGCCGAGGGTCAGCGCCACGAGCTCGGCCGGCGTTACGCCGGCCGCGATGAGCGGCCGGCACACGAGGTCGGTGCCGGCCAGCACCGCCTTGCGGAGAAACTGCGCGCGCAGGCCGCCAAGCTCGGCCACGGCCTCGCCGTCGAATGAGGCGACGAAGCCCGCCTGGGCGGCTACCCCGGCGTTGATCGCGTCCGACGCGAAGTGGTCCTCCAGGACCACTTCGGCCGTCCGTACGCCCGGGATCGCGACGAGGGCGTCGTAGGCGTCGGCCACCATGAGGAACGCGAAGTTCGGCGCGCAGAAGTAGGTGGGCAGGCGCAGCCGGACCCGCGCCTGCCCGTCGCCAGAGACCGTGCACGATGCGACGAAGCCGAGGGTGGTGATCGGCTCGTCGAGCTCCGGGTCGCGCACGGCCGACAGGGCGGTAAGGACGTCCTCCCTCATTGCCCGGCGACCAGCTGAGCGTCGTCCTTCGACGCCGGCTCGCTGGGCTGGACGGGTACCAGGAACTCCGCCGGCACCTTGATGTCGTAGAGCTTGGCGGCGTTCAGGCCGAGGATCTTCTTCTTCGTGGCGGTGGTGAGCTTCTGGTAGTCCGCGAACTGCTCGTCGTCCGGCATCTGCCAGTCGACGAGGCCCTCGACCTGCCACTTCGGCTCCCAGATGCCGTAGTCGCTGCCGAACGTCATCTTGTCCTCGCCGACCCAGAACAGCAGTTCGCCCATCACCCGCGCGAAGAACTTCGGCCGCGCGTGCATCAGGGCGCCGGTCACCACCGACAGGCCGGCGTAGACGTTGGGCTCCTGCGTCGCCATGTAGCAGAAGTCGTCGATCCGCGGCAGGCCCACGTGCTCGATGATGAAGTTCAGCTCGGGGAAATCGGTCGCGGCGTGGTCCACGTCGGACACGTCGAACGCGTCCTTGTCCAGCGGCCAGATGGTCGGGCCCTTGTGCACGTGGATGTTCTTGATGCCGAGCTCCTGGGCCTTCTCCAGGAACCGGTAGGCGGCCGGATCGCTGAGCTTGTAGCCGCGGGAGCCGTTGTTCCACTCCGCGGTGTAGAGCTTCACGCCCCTGGCGCCGTAACGCTCGACGTTGCGCCGCAGCTCCTCGAGCCCCGCGTCGCTGTCGCGCGGGTCGAACCGGGTGTTGGCGATGAACATGCCCGGGTGCTTATCGCCGAGCGCGGCGTTCCGCTCGGTGGTGTTGAAGCCCTCCTTGTACCACTCCTTCAGGTCGGTGGGCTGGAAGATCGCCACGTCTACGTGCCCGTCCTCGAAGACGTCCTTCATCAGGTCGTCTTCCGAGTACTTCTGGAATTTGTCGATCGGCCAGTGGGTCTCCTTCGGGCCGAGCGACTGGTAGGCGTGGAAGCACTCGATCCAGCCCTTGGCGTACTGCTCCGCGCCAGGCACCCAGTTGTCGGGTGCGGCGTTCCAGTAGTGCATGTGCGTGTCGACGATGAAGTACTTCTCGCCGTCCTTCTCGTACACGCTCGTTCTCCTCTCCGCTACCGCTTCCGCTACTGCTGCGAGGGGATGAGGTCGAAGCCGAGGTACTCGGCGGCGTCCTCGGGGTTGGCGAACATGATGGTCCGGTCGTCCTCATGGATCATCCGGCCGTAGTGCGTCGACATGTTCTCCTCGAACTCGGCGGAGTCGAAGAAGCCTGGCTCCTCGCCGAGCGCCTCGGAGACCTCGTCGTATACGACGTCCATCCGGCCGGTCGCGTCGACCCGCATCATGGACGGCAACCAGGTCACGGTCACGTTGGGCTTGGTTGCCATGACCGCCGCGACAACCTCGCCGACCTGGTTGTTCATCAGCGTGAAGCCGCATTTGTTCGACGCTGTGTTGTTGGCCTTGAACGGGCTCTCCGGGTGCTTGAACTGCTGCGTTGTCACTGCGCCAGCTCCTTCGGTACGTCCAGGTGCAGGTCGGACACGAGGTGGGCGAACCGGCTCTTGGCGGCGTCAAGGCCGTCCTCGAAGCGCGGTGGCTTTGCGTCGGGCTGCGACCAGATCGGCTGCAGCGTGCGGGCCGCGTGGATGGCGCGCGGCACCCAGGTGCTCAGCCACTTGTTCAGGAGCGCCTTATTGTGGTCGGCGAACTCCCGGTCGGTGGTGAGCAGCTCGAACATCGCCACCGTGTAACGCAGGTCGCGTTCGGCGAAGTCGTACTCGGCCGCGCCGATGACCGTCGGCGTCACGAAGTCGCCGTTGCGCGGCGCGGCGTGCTGCACGAGCTGGCTGCGGAACAGCTCGCCGACCAGCGGCTCGAACACCACATTGCCGGCGAAGATGGCCTCGGCCCAGTCCCAGATCGAGGTGAGCTGCTCGGCGGTCTCCCGCACCCCCTGCCACGCCGGGTCGGAGCTCCAGGTCTCCAGGTGCGCGGCGCCGTCGAAGCCGGGGACCTCCTCGGTCAGCGTGAGGTTGTACAGCGCGAGGTCCTGCGCTGCCCTGATGCGGTGCATGCTGTTGACCGAGATCGCGTTGTTGTGCATGTTCGTGGGGGCGCGCCGCTGCGCGTTCGCGTATAGGTACAGGCCGAGCCCGTGGTCCACGTGCATCCAGGCGCCGACGTTGCGCTCGACGAACCGCACCCAGTTCGGGTTCCAGTCCGTGAAGGCCTTGGACTGGCGGGCCATCTCCACGTTCTGGTTGACCTGCCGCACGACGTTGGAGTTGTAGCGGTAGAGGGTGAGCTCCCACTCCTCGTTCGGGTCGCGGAACTCGTGCCAGCCGTGCGCCGGCCAGTCATAGCCCTTGCCGCCGGAGCCGGGATAGCGCTCCGGCTCGGGCCGGTCGACGCCCCACGCCTTCAGCGCGGTCCAGTCGAGCGGGTAGCCGCCGCGGCCGTCGGCGAACCCGTACAGCCAGCCCTGCGACAGGTAGTGCCGCGGGTCCGGCTGGACCTCGACGGTGACGTCCTCGTAGTGCGACTGCTTGCGCTTGGCCGGGATGTAGTAGTTGAACCGGCGGCTGTCCGAGTCGGGGAACTCCTTGGCGCCCGCCTCGGCGTCGGTGAAGACCGGTTTCGGAACGCTGCGTTCTTGCGTGCTCGTCATTGGGGCTCTCCGGTTGTGGTGAATTTGTCGTAATAGACCCGCTTGTCCTCGACGCCGAGCGTCTCGAGCAGCGGGATGGCGGCCTCCACCATGGGCGGCGGACCGCAGACGTAGGCGTGCGCGCCGGCGAGGCGGCCCCGCAGGCGCTTGACGACGTCGGTGATCATGCCGTTCTCGCCGTCCCAGTCCTCGTGCGAGAGAGCCGGGACGTAGCTGAAGTTCGGCAGCTTCTCCGCGATCGCGCTCAGCTCTTCCTCGAAGCACAGGTCGCGCTGCCCGCGGGCGCCGTAGAAGAACGTGGCCTTGCGGTGGATGCCGCGCTCGGCCATGGAGCGGAGCAGGGACAGGATCGGGGCCATCCCCGCTCCGCCGCCCACGAAGACCAGCTCCGCTTCGGAGTCGCGCAACGTGAAGACGCCGAACGGGCCGGTCAGCTCCAGGCGGTCGCCAGCCTGGAGCACCACGTCGAGGAACTGGGAGAACAGCCCGTCCGGGTACACCTTGATGACGAACTCGAGCAGCCCGTCCCTGCTCGAGGTGTTCGCCATCGAGAACGACCGGACCTCCTCGGTGCCGGGCACGCTGATGTCCATGTACTGGCCGGGGAAGAACTTGACCTCGCCCGGCTCGATCAGCCGCAGCACCAGGTGGCACATGTCGTGCGTCACCGCGTCCTTACTCACGACCTCGGCCACCGCGTGCTGGATCGGCAGGCCGGACCTGATCATGTCCTCGTCGTAGTTGAGCAACTCGATTACGACGTCCTCGTACGGGTGCGCCCGGCACAGCAGCGTGTAGCCCTCCTCCTTCTCGTAGTCGGGCAGCGCGAACGTGGAGTACTTGTCGTGCTCGATGTCGTCGCCGTCGAGGATGAACGACTTGCACGAGGCGCACTGGCCTTCCTTGCAGCCGTGCATGAGCATGATTCCCTGCTCGGCCGCGGCCCGCAGGATCGTCTGGTCCTCGCCGACTTCGATCTCGATGCCGACGGGTTCGAAGCGCACCTTGTGCTTACCGGGCACTGTCACCTCCCTCCGCCGCCTCCCCGGGCAGGCTCGCGCCTGGCGCCGGGGAGTCGCCACGGGTCCGTTCGGGATAATCCGGGAACCGTCACCCGCCGTCTGCCGGAGCGAACCGGCCTGCGGGACCACCGCGGACGTACTGCGCGTGGAACGCCGCGCGCTCGTCGTCGCTCATCTCGTTGAGCAGCACGTTCGGCGACTGGAGCGGTGCCATCCTGCGCAGGTGGTCGAGCGTCCACATCTTCTTCTGGTCGCCCAGGTCGAGGTGCGGCTGCGCGACCATGGTCTTGCCGTCGTCGCGGACGTAGCCCATGTCGCTGACCACATCGGCCCAGTTCCAGCCGTGGTAGAGCGTCTCCCACTCGCGCTTGCCGATGAGCTGGCCCATGTTCGGCGTCTCGCGGCCCTGGTACGTCGGCCGGAAGGCCGTCGCGTCGGTCCAGTGGCACGGCTCTGAGCAGTAGGTGCGCCACTGCCCGTCCACCTGGTCCATCACCATGTCCTCGCGGACCAGGCACGGGACCATGCAGGTCCAGCAGCGGTGCGGGTACTGGTAGTCGACGTCCTCGGCGACGATCGGGTGGTGCCCGTTCGGC
>DATASX010000121.1 GCA_036269075.1 Sporichthyaceae bacterium | reverse complement strand
CGCCGGCCAGGATGTCGTCGGCGTCGATGATTCGGTACGCGTAGCCCTGCTCGGCCAGGAATCGCTGGCGGTGCGCGGCGTACTCCTGGTCGATCGTGTCGCGCGCGACGACCGCGTAGAAACGTGCGGTGCGACCGTCGTGCTTCGGACGCAGCAACCGCCCGAGACGCTGCGCCTCTTCTTGACGCGAGCCGAAGGATCCCGACACTTGAATGGCGACCGATGCCTCCGGCAAGTCGATCGAGAAGTTGGCCACTTTCGACACGACCAGCGTGGTGATCTCACCAGTTCGGAACAGGTCGTAAAGCCGCTCGCGCTCCTTCACTGTGGTGTCACCCTTGATGACCGGGACGCCGAGGCGCTCGCCTAATTCGTCGAGCTGGTCGAGATATTGGCCGATGACGAGCAACTGGTCGTCAGCGTGCCGGGCGGCGAGTGCCTCGATCACCTTCATCTTCGTTTCGGTCGTCGCCGCGAGCCGGTAGCGCTCTTCGGGTTCGGCCGTCGCGTACAGAAGGCGCTCGTGCTCGGTCAGGGTGACACGTACCTCGACGCAGTCGGCCGGCGCGATGTAGCCCTGCGCCTCGATGTCCTTCCACGGGGCGTCGTAGCGCTTCGGGCCGATCAGCGAGAACACGTCGCCCTCGCGGCCGTCCTCGCGCACCAACGTCGCGGTCAGGCCGAGGCGCCGACGGGCCTGCAGGTCGGCGGTCAGCCGGAAGATCGGGGCCGGCAGCAGGTGGACCTCGTCGTAGACGATCAGGCCCCAGTCGCGCGCGTCGAAGAGTTCGAGGTGCGCGTAGACGCCCTTCCGCCTGGTCGTGAGCACCTGGTAGGTGGCGATCGTGACCGGGCGGATCTCCTTGCGCTGGCCGGAGTACTCGCCGATCTCCTCCGCGGTCAGCGAGGTGCGCTTGATCAGCTCGGTGCGCCACTGGTGGGCCGAGACCGTGTTGGTGACCAGAATCAACGTGGTCGCCTGCACCTGGGCCATCGCGGCGGCTCCGACCAGGGTCTTGCCTGCGCCGCAGGGGAGCACGATGACTCCCGACCCGCCGTGCCAGAAACCCTCGACCGCCTGGCGCTGGTAGTCGCGCAGCTTCCAGTCGGTCTCGTCCAGCGCGATCGGGTGCGCCTCGCCGTCGACGTAGCCGGCCAGGTCCTCGGCGGGCCAGCCGAGCTTCAGCAGGGTCTGCTTGATGTTTCCGCGCTCGGACTGGTGGACGACCACCATGTCCGGGTCGACCCGGGCGCCGACCAGCGGCGCGACCTTCTTGCTCCGCAGCACCTCCTCGAGCACCGGGCGGTCGGTGGTGACCAGCACCAGGCCGTGGACCGGATGCTTCTCCAGGCGCAGGCGCCCGTAGCGGGCCATGGTCTCGGCGATGTCGACCAGCAGCGAGTGCGGGACGGCGTAACGGCTGTACTTCAGCAGCGCGTCGATGACCTGCTCGGCGTCGTGCCCGGCGGCCCGGGCGTTCCACAGGCCCAGCGGGGTCAGCCGGTAGGTGTGCACGTGCTCGGGGGAGCGTTCGAGTTCAGCGAACGGCGCGATCGCCCGGCGGCAGTCCGGCGCGCCCGGGTGGTCGACCTCGAGCAGCAGGGTCTTGTCGGACTGGACGATCAGGGGGCCGTCGCTCATCCGTTCATTGTTACCCACCACGATGGTGCGATGGACGATGTCGGGGTCCCGTTCCAGGTCCGGGTCGATCCGGCGGTGGTTGCGGACCTGCGCGCGGCGCTGGCCCGGACGCGCTGGCCGGAGCCGGAGACTGTCGACGACTGGTCGCAGGGCGTCCCGCTGGCC
This sequence comes from Sporichthyaceae bacterium, assembly GCA_036269075.1. Taxonomy (NCBI): domain Bacteria; kingdom Bacillati; phylum Actinomycetota; class Actinomycetes; order Sporichthyales; family Sporichthyaceae; species Sporichthyaceae bacterium. The sequence goes on along the minus strand of DATASX010000121.1, from coordinate 3,893 downwards.
GTGGCCCGGCAGGTCGCCGAGCACTGGGCGCACGGGTACGACATGGCGCGGCTGGAGCGGCGGCTCAACGTCCATCCGCAGGCGCTCGTCGAGCTCGACGGTTGCTCGATCCATATGCTCACCGCGCGCTCGCCGCACCCCGACGCGTTGCCGCTGCTGTTGACCCACGGCTGGCCCGGGTCGGTCGTGGAGTTCCTCGACGTGATCCCGCTGCTGACCGACCCGCCGGATCCGGCCGACGCCTTCCACGTCATCTGCCCGACGCTGCCCGGGTTCGGCTGGAGCGGCAAGCCGACCGCGGACGGCTGGAGCGTCGAGCGGATCGCGAAGGCTTGGACCGAACTGATGGCCCGTCAGGGAATCACCCGGTACGGCGCCGCGGGCGGGGACTGGGGAGCATTCATCACCGCCGCGCTCGGCACGCACGACCCCGGGCACGTCGTCGGGATCCACCTCACATTACCGCGGGCGCCCGAGGTGCCCGAGGCACCGGTCACCGAGGACGAACAGGCCGGACTGGCGAGCACCGCGGAGTTCCGCAAGCGTGGCTCGGGCTACTCGGCGATCCAGTCCACCCGCCCGCAGACCGTGGGCTACGGCCTGGTCGACTCCCCGGTCGCGCAGTTGACGTGGATCCTCGACAAGTTCTGGGCCTGGACCGACCACGACGGCGACTTCGAGACCGCAGTCGATCGCGACACCGTTCTGGACAACGTGATGACGTACTGGCTGACGGCCTCCGGCGCGTCGTCGGCCCGCATCTACTGGGAGAGCTTCCCGCGTCACCTGGGATCTGACCCGGTGTCAGTTCCCACCGGTGCCTCGATCTTCCCCAAGGAGATCGCGAAGATCCCGCGCTCCTGGGCGCAGGCGCGCTTCCGCGACCTGCGGTACTGGAACACCGACCTGACCCAAGGCGGGCACTTCGCCTCGCTCGAGGTCCCCGAGACCTACGCCGACGAACTGCGCAAGTTCTTCCGCCTGGTCCGCTGAGGCCAAGTTTTTTCGCGACTTCTGCGGCCTGCCCCACCTGTCCAAGGCTCGCGATAGGTGGGACGGGCAGCAGAAGTGCGACCGGAAGGGGTCAGGCGTCGGCAACGGCGCGGATGTGGGAGACCTTGAAGTAGCGGACCTTGGCCATCCGGTGGTCGTAGGCCGAGAGCAGGCCGCCGTCCAGCGCCAGCGGGTCGACGATGCGTTCGCTCGCCGTGCCGTCCTCGCCGACGTACTCGACCCAGACCGACGCCCCCGACGAGACCGCGGTCCGTAACCGCTCGAGGGTCAGGCCGAGCGATCCGCCGTGGGTGGCCGATCCGGTCGAGATCGAACCGATCGCCTCCGCGGCAACCCGCCGGCCCGTGGCGGCGGCTCGGTCGCCGGCCCGCAGCGCGCGCACGGCGGCGGTGGCCAACCCCGGCGCCGGGGTCAGACCGGCGGCCACCGGACGCGGCGGGCTCCGTCGGCCGGTGCGTCGCACGTTGGGCCGGGTCACGATCACAGTGCCCACCGCCGACTCGGTCATCGGTGCGTACCCGAGCTCGCGGAGCCGGGCCAGCAGCGACTCCGGTGCGACCTCGGCGGCCAGCACGGTCGGCGCCAGGCGGCGCAGCCCCAGCAGGACGGTACCCCGGTGGGCCAGCAGTTCGTTGACCACGCCCGCGTCGTCACAACGCAGATAGCTGCCGGCGTTGCCGACGCGGATCCGGCCGTGGCGGCGGGCCACGTCGTCGACCAGGTAGCTCAACGGCTGTGGCACCGGTGTGCGGGAGACCCCGGCGAGGAACTCGTGGACCTCTGCGGCGCTTCGTCCGGCGTCCAGCGCCCGGCGCACGGAGGCGTCGGTGAAGCGGTAGACGGTGGCCGCGCCGGTCGACTCGACCTCGGCCACCAACCCCAGTTCGGTCGCCAGATCGCGGCGCAGCGGCCCGGGCGCGACGGCGGTCAGGTCGGCCTGGATCAGCACCTGTTCGACCGGGTCCGGCAGCGCCCGTTCAAGGCGTGCTGTGGCCCCGGCCGGGTCGTCGTCGAGCACCGCCCGGCCGAAGGTGGTCAGTGCGCCGGACCCGGTGACACCGAGGCGGGCGGCGTCGTTGAGCGTGGCGCGGACGAACACCTCGTGCAGCACGCCGGTCCGGCGCGGTGCCCGCCAGGCCAGCCGGGCCAGCACGTCGGCGGCCGTGGCCTTGGTCCCGTTCGGCAGCGCGGCGAGTTCCTCGATCGTGGCCCGCCGCAGCCCGGGCGCCCAGGCCCGGTCCAGGTCGGCGCCGAGCGCGGGCAGGGGCCGGTCGCGGGGGCCGCCGACGTCGGTCCGGGTGCCCACCAGGGCCGCGACCCGGCTGGTGCGCAGCCAGGCCTGGACGAGCTGCGTCCACCGCCCAGCGGTGCCGGCGGCGAGCCACTGGTCGTACCCGGGCGTTGGCAGGTACAGCCCGGCGTCGTGATCCTCGGCCGCGACCAGCCCGGTGACGTAGGCCAATTCGATGGTCGCGGCGGCCTGCGCGGGCTCCGCGTCGAGCAGCGTCTGGACGCGCTTGAGGTCGCGCACGCCCAGGCCGCCGCCGGAGCGCAGCACCCCGGGCGGGTCCAGCGACCAGGCCTCGAGCAGCTGCTCCACCTGCCGGACGGTGTTCATCACCTGGCCGACTCCGGCCGCGTCCGCGACCTTGACGCCGACCTCGACCGGCGCCGGCGTCGGCGGAGCCACCTGCGCGTGCGGGTAGAGCGCGCCACCGCGCCGGGCGACGCCGACCTCGGCCGGTAGCACCACGGTGTCGGCGTTCAGTGCGATCAGCACGCCCCGGGCCAACAACCACTCCAACGCGGCCCCGGACTCCGCGCCGGTCGGCGCCCGGTCGATGCGTCCGACCACGCCGTTGCCGACTGCGTCGACCTTGTCGAGCAGTTCGAGCGCCCCGGGCGGGGCGCTCGTCAGCAGTCGGGCCAGCGACTCGGTCTCCCCGAGGGTCTCCCGCAGGCATTCCAACGCACTCGGGGGGTCCGGGGTGCCCGGCAGGCCCAGCTCGCCGAGCAGGTGCTGCAGTCGCCCGGGCGGGAACCCGGCCAGCGCGGCGGCCAGCGGTGGACCGGTGCCACCTGGGCTGGTACCGAGCACCTCTCGGACAGCGCGGACCACGTGCAGTTCCTCCGGGTCGCCCCACACCAGCGCGGTCTCCCGCAGCGCCGCCACCGCGCGGTCCAGGTCGGCGGCCGGGGCCGGGACCAGCCGGGCCAGGTCGGCCGGACGGGCCGGGTCGCCCGCGAAGCTGAGCGCGTCGAGCACCTGCAACGTGAACCGGTCGAGACGGTCCAACGCCCTGAGCAACGACAGTCGGGTGGTGGCCCGGGCGACCAACGCGGTCATGTCCGCCGGGACCGGGGCCAGCAGGTCCGGACGGTGTCCGAACAACGCCTCCAACTCGGCGTCCGAACGCCCGCGGAGGTCGTCGGCCAGCGTCCTGGGCCGGCCGTTCTCCACGGTGCTCATCCGAACTAAGTTACGGCACCGAGGTGGCCGCGACCCGCGTGGCAACCGGGGCAGGGCCGCGAGCTCGGGAAGCATCGGAACATGACCGGGCAAACCGGCGACGATTCACTCGCCGAGCAGGCAGCGCTGGGCCGCGTGCCCGGGCAGTTCCGCGGGCTGCCGGCGGGCCGGTTCGGGTTCGACGAGGATGCGCGCGGCGACCCCTGGAGTGAGACCACGCCGTCGCCCTGGGTGCCGGTCGGCGACCCGTACGACGGGACGGCACAAGGCACGGCGCCGGTGGCCGCCGATCCGGAGCCGCGCCCTCGCGAGCTGCGCGCCGCGCTGGGCCGGGTGCGGTGGGAGGTCGCGACGCTGGCCGTGCTCGTGCTCGCCCCGCAGGTCGTGGGCCTGTTCGGTTGCCTGGTGG
>DATASX010000120.1 GCA_036269075.1 Sporichthyaceae bacterium | reverse complement strand
GACCGACTCGATCTGGGCCCGAACCTGATGCCAGTCCCGCAACAGTTCGACGACCTGCCCACCACTGCAGGACCACAAATCATTCTCGAGGTATTTCCGCGCAACGGTCAGAGCTGTCTCGAATTCCGAGACCGACTCGAGTACCGCGTTATCCATGACCCAATATTAATCCAGGCCACCGACAAAAACCGGCGAACGAACAAATCCGCCGCAAAGAATCAGCAGCCCACCGACCGGCACAATCCCACCGACCCAAAAACCCCTGCCGACCTAACCGGCGCATTGACCTGCACAGAATTTCCTGCCGAAGCCGCGCCTCAACCCGGGCAGATCCGTTGCACCGCCACGCCGTCGCCGACCGCGCCGGCAGTGAGCGTCCCGGGACGATGCCCAACCGACCGCGCATCCTGCGCCGTCTCGAACGACCCGGGGAGTTTAATCAGCTCAGTTTCTTGACGGCGGCGGCGAATCGATCGCCGCGTTCGGCATAACTGGTGAACATGTCCATCGACGCGCAGGCCGGCGCAAGAAGAACGGTGTCTCCATCAGTAGCAAGCCGCGCCGCCTCAGCGACAATTATCTCCATCGCACCCGCGTCAGTCGCCTCGACAACAACAACCGGAAGCCCCGGCGCGTGCCGTTCCAGCGCTTTCGCAATCACGTCCCGGTCCGCACCGATCAGCACAACCGCCCGAATCCGCGGAGCACTGGCAGCCACGAGGTCGTCGAATACCGCCCCCTTGGCCAGCCCGCCGGCGATCCAGACCACCCGGTCATAAGCCCGCAGCGAGGCCGCCGCGGCGTGCGGATTCGTGGCCTTCGAGTCGTCGACATACCGAACCCCGTCCACAACCGCGACCTCGGCGATCCGGTGCGCGTCCGGCCGGAAGGCCCGTAGCCCGTCCCGCACGGCCTGCGCCGTAACCCCGAACGAGCGGGCCAGGGCGGCCGCAGCAAGCGCGTTCTCCACGTTGTGCGGGGCCAACGGAACCACGTCGGCGGTCGTCGCGAGCTCCACCGCGGTGCCGCGGTCGCTGCCGCCGAAGGCCCGGTCGACGAGCAGGTCCTCGACCACGCCGAGTTGGCCCGGGCCCGGGGCGCCAAGAGTGAACCCGACCGCCCGAGCACCTTCGGTGACCGAGGCGTCCCGGACCAGTTGCTCGGTGCGCGGGTCGGCGACGTTGTAGACGCAGGCCCCCGAGACCCCGCGGTAGATGTTCCCCTTCGCCGCGGCGTAGGCGTCCAGATCGCCGTGCCAGTCGACGTGATCCGGCGCGATGTTCAACACGGCGGCCGAGTGCATCGCCAGCGAGCTGGACCAGTGCAGTTGGAAGCTGGAGAGCTCGACGGCCAGCACGTCGTAGCGCGGCTCGGCCATCACGACCTCGAGCAGCGGGGTGCCGACGTTCCCGGCGGCCACGGCGCGCAGCCCGGCCGCGGTGAGGATCGAGGTCAGCATGCGGACCGTCGTGGTCTTGCCGTTGGTCCCGGTGACGGCCAGCCAGGCCGCGGCCCCGCGCGTCGGCCGCAACCGCCAGGCCAGCTCGACCTCGCCCCAGATCGGCACCCCGCCCGCGGCCGCCGCCACGAACAGCGGTGACTGCGGCCGCCAGCCCGGCGACGTGACCACCACGTCCGCGGCGCCCGGCAACGTGTCGCCGTCGCCGAGCCGGACCTGCGCCCCGAGCGCCTCCAGCACCGCGGCCCGTTCGGCCTCGACGACGCCGGACCTGCCGTCGATGACGGTGACCCGCGCACCCAGGCCCAGCAACGCATCGGCCGCCGCGAACCCGGACACCCCGATCCCGGCCACCACCGCGTGCACGCCGGACCAGTCGGAATCCCGACCCAGCTCGGGCAACTCGCTCACGTGCCGGACAGCCACTCGGCGTAGAAGACGCCGATGCCACCGGCGACGAACAGCCCGGCGATGATCCAGAAACGGATCACGATCGTGACCTCGTTCCACCCGGCGAGCTCGAAGTGGTGCTGCAACGGCGCCATCCGGAACACCCGGCGTTTGGTCATCTTGAAGAACCCGACCTGGACGATCACCGACAGCGTGATCAGCACGAACAGCCCGCCGAGCATCAGCAGCAGCAGTTCCGTGCGGGTGGTGATTGCCAACCCGGCCAGCGCGCCGCCCAGGGCCAGCGACCCGGTGTCGCCCATGAAGATCTTGGCCGGCGAGGCGTTCCACCACAGGAAACCGAAGCAGGCGCCCATCAACGCGGCCGCGATGATCCCCAGGTCCAGAGCGTTGGGCACCGAGTAGCACAGGCCGAGGCGCCGGGGCGCGGCCGTCGAGTCGCAGCTGTTGCCGGACTGCCAGATTCCGATGAACACGTATGCGCCGAACACCATCGCCGAGGCGCCGGTGGCCAGGCCGTCGAGGCCGTCGGTCAGGTTCACGCCGTTCGAGGTGGCCGCGATCATGATGTAGGCCCACACGATGAACCCCGCGACGCCGAGCCCGAAGCTGGTGTCGCGGATGAACGAGATGTCGGTGGAGGCCACCGACAGGCCCTTGACGTCCTTGTGGGCGATCGCCAGCCCGGCGAACGAGAGCGCGACCACCGACTGGCCGGCCAGCTTCGCCTTGGCCCGCAGGCCGAGGCTGCGCTGCTTGCTGACCTTGATGTAGTCGTCGAGGAAGCCGACGATGCCCAGCCCCGTCATCAGGTACAGAACCAGCACGCCGGACAACGTGGGTTCGTGGTTGCGCAGCACGAGGTGCGCCGCGGCGTAGCCGGCCAGCACGGCGATGATGATCACCGAGCCGCCCATCGTGGGCGTGCCGCGCTTGGTCTGGTGGGTCGTCGGGCCGTCGTCGCGGATCAACTGACCGTACCCGCGCCGGACCAGCATCCGGATAGCGATCGGCGTCCCCAGCAACGAGAACACCAACGCCACGGCGGACGCGACCAGGACCCCCCTCACGCCGACACCTCGAGCAGTGCTTCGGCGACGCGTTCCAGGCCGGCCGCGCGGGAGGCCTTGACCAGCACGACGTCGGCGGGCGCGAGTTCGGCCCGCAGCAGGTCCACGGCGCCGGCGACGTCGGCGACGAAGGCCGGCGGCGCCGACCACGACCGGCCGTCGAGCGCGCCGGCCAACGTCGGCCGCGCCCCCTCGCCCACGACGACGAGCCGGGAGATGTCCATGTCGGCGACCAGCCTGCCGAGCGCCTCGTGCTCCGCCTGTGACGACTCGCCGAGTTCCCGCATCTCGCCCAGCACCGCCCAGCGGCGCCGCTGCCCGGCGATCGCGACGGTCGCGGCCAGCGCGGCCCGCATGGAGTCGGGGTTGGCGTTGTAGGCGTCGTTGACGACGGTGACCCCGTCGGCCCGGGTGGTCACCTCCATCCGCCAGCGGCTGCGCGGCGCGGCCGCGGCCAGGGCGGCCGCGATCTGGGTCGGGCTGATCCCGAGCTCGTGCCCGACGGCGGCCGCCGCCAGCGCGTTGCCGACGTGGTGCGCACCGTGCAGCGGCAACCCGACCGACGCCGAACCTGCCGGGGTGGTCAGCGTGAAGACCGGCCGGCCGTCGTCCAGTCGGACGTCGGTGGCGCGGACGTCGGCGCTGCCCAGACCGAAGGTCAACACCCGGGCGGCGGTGCGCCCGGCCATCGCCGCCACCAACGGATCGTCGGCGTTCAGCACGGCCACGCCGTCGGCCGGCAACGCCTCGACGAGCTCGCCCTTGGCCGCCGCGATGGCCCCCCGACTGCCGAACTCGCCCACATGGGCCAGGCCGACGTTGAGCACGACCCCGACCCGCGGCGGCGTCAGCTCGCACAGGTAGCGGATGTGGCCCGCGCCGCGCGCGCCCATCTCGAGCACCAAGTGGCGGGTGGACTCCTCGGCCCGGCACGCCGTCAGCGGCAGGCCGATCTCGTTGTTGAATGAGCCGGGCGGCGCGATCGTGGCCCCGCGCGATTCCAGCACGGCCGCGATCAGGTCCTTGGTGCTGGTCTTGCCCTGCGAGCCGGTGATCCCGACGACGACCAGTCCGGACCGATCCGTCAGGTCCGTCACCACTCGACGGGCCAGCAACCCCAGCGCCGCCACGGTGTCCGCGACGAGGACCGCGGGCACGCCCACCGGACGGGTCGCCAGCACCCCGGCGGCTCCGGCGGTAGCGGCCGCCGCGGCGAAGTCGTGCCCGTCGACCCGTTCACCGGCCACCGCGACGAACAGCGCCCCAGGCACCACGGCCCGCGAGTCGACGACCGCAGGCCCGGTGACGATCGCCTCCGGGTCGGCGCGGTCGAGCCGCCCGCCGGTGGCCGCGGCCACCTCGGCCAGGCTCAGCGCGATCACGGGCCGGCTCCGGCGCCCAGCTTGGCCAGGGCGTCGGTGAGCACGGTGACGTCGTCGAACGGACGCACCACGCCGGCCACCTCCTGCCCCTGCTCGTGCCCCTTGCCGGCCACCACCACGGTGTCGCCCTCGCGCGCCATCCCCACCGCGAGCTCGATCGCGGCGGCTCGGTCGTGCTCGACGTACAACGTCGCCGCCGAAGCCATCGCCACCGACTCCGCCCCGGACCGTAGCGCGGCCATGATCGCCTGCGGGTCCTCGGAGCGGGGATTGTCGTCGGTGAGAACGAGTACGTCGCCGACCCGGGACGCGATCTCACCCATGAGGGGCCGCTTGGCCCGGTCGCGGTCGCCACCGGCGCCGAGCACCACGATCAGCCTGCCCTTGGTCACCGGACGCAAGGCCGCCAGCAGCGTCTCGACCGCGTCCGGGGTGTGGGCGTAGTCGACGACGGCCAGGAACGGCTGGCCGATGGCGACCCGCTGCATCCGCCCCGGCACCCCCGGGCAGGCCGCGACGCCGAGCAGGGCGTCGTCCAACGAGATCCCGGCGACCACCAACGAGACGATCGCGCCGAGAGCGTTGGCCACGTTGAACGAACCGGGCAACGAGACCACGGCAGCCCCGCTCGCCCCGCCCGGCCCGGTGACGGTGAACTGCGACCCGTCCGGACCGGCCACGACGTCGGTGGCGCGCCAGGCCGCCGCGGAGTCGCCCGCGGCGGAGTAGGTGTGCAGTGGCAGCTGGGTCATCCGGGCCAGCCGGGCCCCGTAGGGATCGTCAAGGTTGATCACGGCCGCGGCGGCGTGCTCGGGGGTGAACAGCCGGGCCTTCGCGGCGAAGTAGTCCTCCATCGCGAAGTGGTAGTCCAGATGGTCCTGGCTCAGGTTGGTGAACGCGGCCACGTCGAACCGGATGCCGTCGACCCGGCGCATGTCGATCGCGTGCGAGGAGACCTCCATCGCCACCGCCTGCACCCCGCGCTCACGCATGACCGCGAGCAGTGCGTGCAGTTCCGGGGCCTCCGGGGTGGTCCGGATGCTGGGCAGCGCCTCGTCGCCGATCCGGGTCGCCACAGTTCCGAGCAGCCCGGTGTGCAACCCGGCGGCCCGCAGACCGCTCTCCAGCAGGAACGCCGTGGTGGTCTTGCCGTTGGTCCCGGTCACCGCAAGCGTCTTCAGCGCGGCCGCCGGGTCTCCGTAGATCTCCGCGGCCAGTTCTCCGAGCACCGCCCGGGCGTCGGGGACGGTGAGCACCGGCAGGTTGGCGTAGCGGGAGCGGTAGCGGCCCAGTGGGTCGGTCAGGATCGCCACCGCGCCGGCCGCCGCGGCATCCTGGACGAACTGGGAACCGTGAGCCCGTTCGCCCTGCATCGCCGCGTACAGGTCACCCGGGCGGACCTGCCGCGAGTCGAGCGTCAGTCCGGTCACCTCGACGTCGCCCAGCGCCCCCGACGCCTCACCCAACCCGAGCAGTCGCGCGATCTGCTCGAGCGAGCGGGCGCCGCCGGCTTCGGGCCGCGGACTCGTCGGGGTCACGGGGAGACAGGCTAACGGCCGGCCGGCCGACGAAGATCTGCCCTGCCGGTCACCACTGGGTCGGGAGACGGACCGGGGCCACGCCGGTGGGGCGGATGCCCAGGGCCTGCAGCGCGAACGCCATGGTCTGGGCGAACACCGGGCCGCCCAGCGCGCCGCCGAAGTGGCCGTTCACCGGCTGCTGGAGCGTGACCGAGACCACGATCTGCGGGGCATCGGCCGGCGCGAACCCGGCGAACGAGGCCGTGTAGCCGTCGTAGCCGTGGCCCGTGGCGAACTGCGCGGTTCCTGTCTTACCGGCCAGCGCGTAGCCCGGGACCTTGATGTGCTTGCCCGTGCCGTCGTGGCCCATTACCTGCTCCATCATCTGGGTCACCGCACTCGCGGTCTCGGGGCTGACCACCCGCGCGGGGCGACCTGGGGTCGGGACGTGCTTACGCCCGGCGCCATCGGTCCACGACTTGATCAGTTGCGGGGTCAGCCGGACGCCGCCGTTCGCGATCGTCGTGTAGAGGTCGGCGATCTGGATGGAGTTGACGGCGAAGCCCTGGCCGAACGGGATCGTGTACTTCTGCGTGCCCGACCACTTGTTCGGCTTGGTCAGGATGCCGCGGCTCTCGCCCGGGAAGCCCAGCCCGGTGGGTTCGGCGATACCGAAAGCCCGCAGGTACCGGTAGAGCACGTCGTGCGAGAGCCGGTCGGAGGCCAGCACCGTCCCGACGTTGCTGGACTGGGCCAGCACGCCGGCCAGCGTCAGTTTCTCGATGCCGTGCGCGACGTCGTCGTGCAGCGTGTGGCCGGCTCGGTGCAGAGTGCCGGGGACCTCGAGCTGGGTGGCCGGCGTTGCCAGTCCCTGGTCGATCAGCGCGGACATCGTCATGATCTTCGCGATCGACCCGGGCTCGTAGACCTGCGAGAGGGCCCGGTTGCCGCGGTTGAGGTCGTCGCCCTTGCCGGGGTCGTTCGGGTCGAACGTGGGAGCGGTGGCCATCGCCAGGATCTCGCCGGTGCGGACGTCCTCGACCACCACGGTGCCACTGGTCGCCTGGGTCTCCTTGACCTTGGCAGCGATGGCCTGCTGGGCGACCCACTCGATGTCGCGGTCGATGGTCAGCGCCACGTCCTCACCGGCGATCGGGGCGATCTGCCGGTCGGCCGCGGTCGCGATCCGGTCACCGCGGCGGTCCCGTTCGTAGGTCAGCTTGCCGGGCGTGCCGGCCAGCAGGCGGTCGTACTGGCGCTCCACGCCGCCCATGCCCTGCCCAGCGCCGTCGAGGAAGCCGAGCACGTTCGCGGCCAGCTGGTCGGCCGGGTAGACGCGTTTGGTGGAGACCTCGGCGAACACACCCGAGATCGCCTTACCGGTGCCCGGGTCGACGGTGTTCTGCACCTGCCGCCAGACCATCGGGTCGATGTCGCGGGCCAGCACCACGTAGTGCCTCGGCCGGTCGGCCAGGCGCTGGGTCAGCGTCGGCTCGTCGACGCCGAGCAGCGGCGAGAGCAGGTGGGCGTACATCGCCGGGTCCGCGACCAGCGTCGGATCGGCGGTGACCGTCCGCGCCTCGACCGTGCGGGCCAACGTCTGTCCGTTGCGGTCGGTGATCATGCCCCGGTTGGCGGGGATGTCGACGGTGCGCAAGCGCTCGCTCTCGGCAACCATCGCATAGCTGTGGGCCTGGACGCCCTGCACCTGCACCAGCCGAACGGCCATCAACGCCAGGATCAGGCCGAGCACCGCCGCGCCCGCACCGAGCCGCTTGGCCGGTTCGCCCAGTCGGGCCCGCCGCAGCCGCACCACGGGACGCGGCTGCTGCGCCCGGCTGGGTCGACTCGGCCGGCTCGGCCGCACCTGCCGCCGCTGCTGCGGAACCATCGGACGCTTCCTCACCGTTTCTCCGTTCGCTCGTGCTCCTCGCTCGTTCCTCGCTCGTCGCAGTCGCTCAACGAGCCACCCTCTCCGGCGGCGGAGCCACCAGCATCGCGCCGCCGTCACCCTGGTTCTGCTGTGCCAACCGCTGCTGCCAGGCCTGTTGTTCGGCCGCGGCCCGAGCCGCCGCGGCCTGCGCCGCCGCCCGGGCGGCGGCCTCGCGGGCTGCCTGCTCCCGGGCTGCCCGTTCCGCATCGGCCTGTGCCTGCTCCGCCGCGGCCTTCTGTGCGGCCTTGGCGGCCTTCGCGTCGGCCTTTGCCTTCTCTGCCGCGGCTTTTTGCGCCTGTGCTGCCTGCTGCTCCGGTGTGGCCGGGATCGGTTCACCGTCGGCGAACTCGTTCTGGCCGGTGATCGAGGAGTCGGCCAACCGCACGTAGGCAACGCCCGGCGCGGGAACCATGCCCAGCTTCGTGGCGTCGGCGGCCAGCCGGTCCGGCGCGTTGGAGCGGGAGAGCGACTCCTGCAGCGACGCGCTCTGGTCGTTCAGTTCCGAGACTCGCTTCTGCAGCTTCGCCACCGTGAACGAGCTCTGCGCGAGCGCCGTGTTGACCCCCAGCAGCGCGGCCAGGCCGACGCTGAGGATCGCGACGATGACCAGGATGAAGGTGGCCCGCCCGGGACGGGAGGTCGCCGGGGCGGCCACCACCGGTTGCGTGGCCGGGGTCCGCCGGGTCCGCGGCGGCAGCGGTAGCGCGGTGGAGTGCCGGCCTCCGCTCGGTCGGCCGCGCTCGTCCAGCCGCAGGGACTCCGCGGTCATGCCGCCCGCAGCTTCTCGACGGCGCGCAGGCGCGCGGAGGCCGACCGGGGGTTCGCGGCGAGTTCGGCCTCGTCCGGGCCCGCACCGCGCGCCAGCAGCCGCAGGACGGGGGCATGCTCGGGCAGCTCCACCGGAAACCCGGGCGGGGCCGACGAGGTCGCTCCCGCCGCGAAGGCCCGCTTGACCACGCGATCCTCCAGTGAGTGGTACGACAGCACTGCGACGCGCCCGGCCACGGTGATCGCGTCGATCGCCGCCGGTAGGGCTCGTTCCAACGCGGCCAACTCGCCGTTCACGGCGATCCGCAGGGCCTGGAACGTGCGCTTGGCCGGGTTGCCCCCGGTGCGCCGGGCCGGGGCCGGGATCGCGGCGCGGATCAGCTCGACCAGCCGGGCTGAGTTCGTGAACGGCTCGCGCGCCCGTTCGGCGAGCACGGCCTTGGCGATCCGGGATGCGAATCGCTCCTCGCCCCACTCGCGCAGGATCCGGGTGAGCTCGCCGGCCGAGTACGTGTTGAGGATGTCCGCTGCGGTCAACTGCGCGGTCTGGTCCATCCGCATGTCCAGCGCGGTGTCGCGGGCGTAGGAGAAGCCGCGCTCGCCGCGGTCGAGTTGCATCGAGGAGACCCCGAGGTCGAACAAGGCGGCGTCGATCCCGGTCAGGCCGAGCCGGAGCAGCACCTCGGGCAACTCGTCGAACACGACGTGCTCCAGCCGGACGCGTTCACCGAATCGGGCCAACCGGCGGGCGGAGCGCTCCAGCGCCATCGGGTCGCGGTCCAGGCCGACGAGCCGCAACCCGTCGAAGCGGTCGAGCATCGCCTCGCTGTGGCCCCCGAGCCCGACCGTCGCATCGACCACTACCGCGTTCGGCCGCACCAACGCGGGGGCGAGCACCTCGAGGATCCGCTCGCAGAGCACCGGGACGTGCTCCGCAGCGGACTCCTCCTGACCTCGCTCGCGCTCGGTCAACGCCGTGCCTCCCACCGCTGGGTTCTGTTCGGGCAGTTCGAATCGGTGGGCGTCTGCGTGCCTCCAGGTCCCCGCCCGCTCGTCCGGCCGGCTCCGGGGAAGTGAGCCGGCACCACCGAGCGGGCCGAGACCTGACGGCACGTCAGTCCGCGCCTGTCGCGGTCACATGAGTCCGGGCAGCACCTCCTCGGACAGATCGGCGAACGCCTGCTCCTGCGCGGTCAGGTAGGTCTCCCACGCCGACGTGTCCCACAGCTCGACCCGGGAATTGGCTCCGATGACCACGCAGTCCCGGTCCAGCCCGGCGTAGGCGCGCAACGCCGGCGGGACCGTGAACCGGCCCTGCTTGTCCGGCACCTCGTCGGAGGCACCGGCGTAGAGCACCCGCATGAAGTCGCGCGGGCCTTTCTGGGTGACCGGGGCACTGCGCAACGACTCCGCGATCCGGGCGAACTCGGCGACCGGCCAGATGTAGAGGCAACGCTCCTGGCCTTTCGTGATCACGAGACCCTCCGCGAGCTCGTCCCGGAACTTGGCGGGCAGGATCAGCCGCCCTTTTTCGTCCAGGCGGGGGGTGTGGGTGCCGAGGAACATGGCCCCTCCCCCACCGCTTGGACCCAATCTACTCCATTACCCTCCACACTACTCCACTTCACTCCACTCATGATTCAAAGTGTCGCCACTTTCCCCCATTGGGGCACCGGTTCCCGCGCGCGGCGGGACCACTGACGCAGACACCATGCAGGACCGTTGCGACAATGGCTCCTCACACCGCCGGCACCGCCCTGGAGGACCGTTGTCCACCCCCTCGTACGACGGATCCGGCTTCGACTCCTCGTTCCCGCCCACGGCGAGCAGTTACGGGTTCCCGCCGGCCGCCGGGCTCACGGAGACCGCGGGTCGTATCGCGGCGGCGATCGAGCGGGTGGTGATCGGCAAGCGCGAGTCCGTGCGGCTGGCGTTGGTCGTGCTGCTGGCCGAGGGGCACCTGCTGATCGAGGACGTGCCCGGAGTCGGGAAAACCCTGCTGGCCAAGGCATTGGCCCGCTCCATCGACTGTTCGGCGCGCCGCATCCAGTTCACGCCGGACCTGCTGCCCTCGGACATCACCGGCGTCTCGATCTGGAACATGGAGCGACGCGAGTTCGAGTTCAAGCCCGGTGCGGTGTTCTCCAACGTGGTCATCGGCGACGAGATCAACCGGGCTTCGCCGAAGACCCAGTCGGCGCTGCTCGAGTGCATGGAGGAGAACCAGGTCACCGTCGACGGCATCACCTACGAGCTGGCCGCCCCGTTCATGGTGGTGGCCACGCAGAACCCGGTCGAGATGGAAGGCACTTACGCCCTGCCGGAGGCGCAGCGCGACCGGTTCATGGTGCGGGTGTCGATGGGTTACCCGGATCCGTCGGCGGAACTGCTGATGATCGACGGCCACGGCGCCGCGGATCCGCTGGAGTTCCTGGAGCCGGTGGCCGATGCCCGCGCGGTGGTGAAGCTGATCGAGACGGTGCGTGCGGTGCACGTCTCCCCGGCGGTCAAGAAGTACGCCGTCGACATCATCATCGCGACCCGGAACAGCAGCGAACTGCGCCTGGGCGCCTCCCCGCGAGCCACGCTGCACCTGATCCGCGCAGGGCGCGCCGCGGCGGCGCTCGACGGCCGCGACTACGTGCTGCCCGACGACGTCCAGTCACTCGCCGTCCCGGTGCTGGCGCACCGACTGCTCACCACGGCCGAGGCCCAGATCGCGCGCCGGTCGGCCTCGGCGGTGCTGGCCGACATCGTCCGCAAGGTCTCCCTGCCCGCGGGCCGATGAGCGAGCCTGCGAGCGAGTCAATGTCACAGTGGCAACCAGCCCCGACCTGGCACTGGCGGACGAAGGTCCGCCGATGAGCGAGCCTGCGAGCGAGTCAATGTCGCAGTGGCAACCAGCCCCGACCTGGCACGGGCGGACGAAGGTCCGCCGATGAGCGAGCCCTGGTGACGGCTCAGCAACACGGCGCGGCGCCGGGAAGCGGTCGGCCCGTGGGCCGACCGGGTTCGTTCGCCGTGCGTACCAAGTCTGTCCGTGGCCCGTTGACCCTGCGGGGCGTGACGTTCCTGCTCGTCGGGATCGCCGGAGCCGTGGTGCCGATCGTGCAGGCAGGCACCGGCGGGCTGGTCCGGGTGGCGATCCTCGCGCTGTCGCTGCCGCTGGTCTGCGCGGTGGTCGTGCACCTGACCGAGAACAACATCCGCTGCCGCCGCAGCATCGAGCCGACCCGCGTGCAGGTCGGCGAGGAGACCCGGGTGACTTTGCAGCTGGAAAACACTTCCGGGCTGCGCTCCGGGCGACTGCTGGCCCACGACGTGCTCCCCCGCCGCATCTCGGTTGCCCAGCCGCGCTTCGTGATCGAGCGCCTCGACGGCCACGCCACCCGGGAGATCCGGTACGTTCTGCGCCCGGCCGTCCGCGGGCGCTACCAAGTGGGCCCGTTGACCGTGCGCGTCGGCGACCCGTTCGGCATGTCCGAGATCGCCCGGGCGTTCCCGGCTGTCGAGACGCTGATCGTGATCCCGGTCGTCGAACACCTGCCTCAGGTGCTGCTCGGCGGCGAGTGGACCGGCGGCGACGACAGCAGCCCGAGCGCGATCCGGACCGCCGGCGAGGACGACATCGGCATCCGCGAGTACCACCGCGGCGACCCACTGCACCGCATCAACTGGCGCGCCACCGCGCGCCGCGGCGAACTGATGGTCCGTCAGGAGGAGCAACCCCGGCAGAGCCGGGCCACGCTGCTGCTCGACGCCCGCTGGTCGGCGCACCGCGGCGAGGGCGCGACGTCCTCGCTGGAGTGGGCGGTCTCCGCGGTCGCGTCGTTGGCGATCCACCTGCACCGGCGGGGTTTCTCGCTGCGGGTGCTGACCGAGACCGGCGACCCGTTGGTCGGGACGGCGGCGGACCTGCTGGCCCCGGTACCGGACGTCGAGGGCCTGCTGCTGGACGGGCTGGCCGAGTTGGAGTCCAGCCGGGTGCCGTCGTTGCGCGACGCCAGCCTGGCGCTGGGCCGCGCCGGGTCGGACAGCCTGATGATTGCGGTGCTGGGCACGATGAGCGAGCAGGACGCCTCCGACCTCGCCCGGCGCCGGCAGGGCACCAGCACCGCGGTCGCGATCGTCCAGCGGGCCTGGACCTGGGCCGGGCCGGGTTCGGAGCCGGCCGCCGAACGGGAGTACACCCGAAGCGTCGCTCTGCTGCGGGACGCCGGCTGGCGCGTCGTGCAGGTGCGGGCCGGCGATCGGCTGGCCGACTTGTGGCCGCTGGCCGCCCGGGGCGCCGCGGGCACCGGTATCCCGCTGGTCGAGGCCGGCGCATGACCACCACCGCGACACGGCCGCAGACACCGGTAGCCACCGCCGGCGGTCGCCCGGGGGTGGACTCGCCGCTGCGCCGAGGCATCCTCGGCTGGCTGGCGGCGGTGCTCGCGGTCAGCGTGCTGTTCTCCGAACTGCACGGCGGAGGCTGGTACGCCCGGTCGGTCGGTGTGATGACGCTGATCGCCGCGCTCGGCGTCGGCGGCCGGAGCCTCCGGCTCAACCATGACCTCATCGTCGTGTGCCAACTGGTCGCAGGCTTCGAGTTCGTGCTGCTGATGTTCACCCCGGGCGAGCTGGCCGGCGGGACGCTGCCGACCCGTGCCGCGTTCCGCCAGCTCGGTCACCTGACCCGCACGGCGTGGCACCAGCTCTTCGTGCTCACCCCGCCCTTGCACCCCGACGGCGCCTTGACGTTCGCCGTGGTGTGCATGGCGGCGTTGGTCGCCCTCGCGGTGGACCTCGTCGCGGGATCCGCGGGCAAGGTCGCGTTGGCCGGCGTCCCCCTGCTGGCGATGGAGATCTTCCCGGTCGCCTTCGGCCAGGAGTCCGGCGCACTGTTCCTCGCCCCGGCCGTCGCCTTCCTGATGCTGATCGCCGAGAAGCGCGACCGGCTGGCCCCTCGCATCGGCGTGGTCGTGCTGGCGCTGGCGATGGTCGTGCCCTCCGTGACCCCGAAGATCAACGGCCGCTACGAGGCCCACAAGGGATTCGGCCAGACGACAAAGGCGAAGACGATCACCACGCTGAACCCGTTGGTGACCATGCGTGGGGATCTGGTCCAGCCCATCGACACCGACCTGATGAACATCACGACGACCTCCGCCCACCCGGGCGACGTCTACCTGCGGACCGTGACCCTCGACAGCTTCGACGGCACCGAGTGGAAGGCCGGGAAGCGCAAGGTCGACTCGTTCGACCCCCAACTGGCCGACCCGGTCGGTCTGTCGCCTGCGATCGACGTCTCCCCGGTCGACACCACGATCAGCGCCGCCGCCGGGTTCGAGTCCGACTACCTGCCGATGCCGTACCCGACCATCAAGGTGACGGTCCCCGGGCAGTGGCGGCTGGACCCGCTGACCGAGAACATCGTCAGCCACAAAGGCCGAGATCAGATCTCCGGGCTGAACTACTCGGTCACCAGCGACGATCTGAACGCCAAGGCCTCGGACGTCGCGAGCAACATCGCGATCACCTCCTACCTGGAGCCATACCTCCAACTGCCGACGGACATCGCCGCGTCGGTGAAGCAGGCCGCGCAGCGGATCACCGCCGACGCCAAGGGCCCGCTGGAGATCGGGCAGGCGCTGCAGGCCTGGTTCACTGCCCCGGGCAACTTCGTCTACGACCTGAAGACCACCCCCGGGACCGGTGACCAGGCGATCGTCGACTTCCTGCGGTTCCGGCACGGATTCTGCGAGCAGTTCGCGGCGACGATGGCCGTAATGGCGCGGATGCTCGGGATTCCGGCCCGGGTCGACGTCGGGTTCACCTCGGGCCGGCTCGGCGACGCGGGCAACCGGATCATCAGCGCCCACGACGCCCACGCCTGGCCGGAGCTGTGGCTGCCGAACATCGGCTGGGAGCGGTTCGAGCCGACCCCCGGCAGCGCGAGCTCCGACCCGCACGCCCCGAACTGGCTGATCACCAAGCAGCAGCAGAACCAGACGCCGGACACCGGACAGAGCACCGAGTCGACCCCGTCGCCGCAGCCCGGCAGCAGCTCCGCGGGCTCCTCGGCGGGCGCCTCGTCCGCCGACAGCGGCCAGGCCGACTGCTCGGCCACCCCGGACGCACCGCAGTGCCAGAGCCCGAACACCCCGCCGACACCGAATCCGCCGGCGCAGCGCCCGCTGTGGAAGACGTTGCTCTACTTCTGGAGCTGGCTGCCGTTGCTCCTGCTGCTGTCCCCGGCCCTGGTCCGGGTGCTACGGCGCCGGCGACGCTGGGCGGTCATAGCGGCCGCCCGGGCACCGGGGGCCGCTGCCGCGGATGCCGCCGAAGCGGCCTGGAGCGAGCTGCGCGACGAGGCCCTCGACCTGGGTTACCCGTGGCCGGTGGCCCGCACCCCGCGGCAGACCAGCGCCCAGCTGACCGCCGACGGCGGGCTGTCCGCGGTCGGCGCCGGCGCCCTGACCCACGTCAGCGGGACGGTCGAACGCACCCGATACGCCCGTGCGGGCACCGCGGTCGCGGTGCCCGATCAGCTGCGAGCCGCGGCGATCCATGTCGAGGCCGAGCTGCGCCGCAACGCCGGGCCCTGGCGTCGGGTGCTGGCCGTCGCGTTGCCCAAGTCGCTGTGGGTCGGCGCCGTCGCCGTGGTCAACCGCGGGCGAGCAGACGGACGCCCCTGGGCGCGCGCCTTGCTCCCCCGCCGAGCCGGCGACTGAGCCGCGCCGGATCCTTGGGCGCAGCCACCGAAAATGGGGGTGCGGGTGTTCCCGGTTGAAGCGGGCTTCGCCCGGTCCAACCGGTCAACAGGCTTCACTTGGCTCGGGAGCCACGAGCAGGCTCGCAAGCTCGCTTGCTCGCGCTCCGCTCGCCTCAATCGCCTGTGGCGAAGCCCCCGCCGGCGGCGCGAAGCGACGCAATGAACAGCGAGAGGCCGACCCGGTTCGCGCTCTCCGCGAACATGGGTCGGCCCCTTCCGGCCTCTCAGCCCTGGTCTCGACGCTTGCGCCAGCGGTCCTCGAAGCGGTCGGTGACGCTGCGCTTGGCCGGACGCTGCTTGCCCGATTTCTGCGCGGGCCGGGCCGCGGCAGCGTCGCCGCCGGTCACCTTGCGCCAGCTGGAGACCGCGAACAACGCCGAGGCCAGCATCACCACGAAGCCGAGGACACCCACCGCAATCAGCGGGCCCTTGGCGATCACCCCGGTGAGCAGTGCGGCGATGCCCAGGACGAAGCCGGCGGCAGCCTGGGCAGCCCGCCGCCGGTAGTGACTACGAAGGTCGGTCCCGCGCAGCGACGACACGAACTTCGGGTCCTCCGCGTAGAGGGCCCGCTCCATCTGCTCGAGCAGACGCTGTTCGTGCTCAGACAGCGGCACGGATACCTCCTCCTCGGCCGCAATCGCGGTCGCCCGCTCCCGAGAGCTCTCCCCTGAGAAGTCTCACCTGCCAGAATAAGCAGGCAAGGGCGCGCTTGTAACCCGACCTGGACAACAGTTCACCCCCAGCTCCACACCGGAATACCCGGCGTGGACCGTTCGACCCCGATCCGGGTGTGTTACATCACCGCGCCGCGGGTCGCCAGCACGTGCAGCTGGGCGGCCACGACGAGGAACTCGGGCCGGACCGCCAGTTGGGTCTCCAGGTCGAGCAACTCGGCGGAGCGGGCGGGGTCGCCGTCCACCAACCCGGCCGGGACCAGGTCCGAACAGACGCGAATGCCGTGCACCGCGGTGATGCTCAGCCCCGCGGCGGCGAACATCGGCGGCAGGTCCTCAGGTGCGAAGCGACGCGGCAGCGGGTCGCGGTCGCCCCAGCGCCCGGCCGGGTCGACCAACGCCGCGCGGGCCTGGTCGAGATGCCCGGCCACCGCACGGGCCAGAACGGCGGCGTTGCGATTGGCGGCCAGCACGCTGATAGGTCCACCCGTCCGGAGCAGCGTGGCCGCCGCGGCCAGGACCGCGTTGGGCTCCTCGACGTGCTCGAGTACCCCGTGGCACAGCACGACGTCGAAGCTCTCGGGCGGGAACAGCTCGCCGAGCCGGCTCGCGTCGTCCTGGACCGAGCGGATGAGCGTCGCGACATCGGCGTCCGCCGCGCGCCGGTCCAACGCGGCCAGCGCGTCGGGGCTCGGCTCCAGCACCGTGACCCGGTGCCCGAGGGCGGCCACCGGAACGGCGAACCCGCCCGTCCCGCCGCCGACGTCGAGCACCTCGAGGTCGGCCCGGCCGACCTCCGCCGCCCGCCGCGCCAGCGCCTCCTCGAGCGCCTCGCGGATCACCGCGGTTCGGACCCGTTGCCGCAGGTTCGGCCCATCACTCACGGACGCCACGTTATCGGGATCACCGGCTGCGTAAGGTCGCCGGACATGAGCGAGCTTGCGAGTGAATCAATGTCACAGTGCCCGCCGGAAGCGAGCGCGCGGTGAGCATCCTGGCGATCGACGCGGGCACGACCGGGGTGACGGCTCTGGTGGTCACCGAGTCCGGATCCGTCGCGGCGCGTGGGTACCAGGACTTCCCCCAGCACTTCCCCGCCCCGGGGCAGGTCGAGCACGAGCCCGAGGAGATCTGGCAGGCCACGCTGAGTGCCTGTCGGGCGGCGACCGAGGCGGCACAGGCGTCCGGCGGCACGCCGGTCCGGTGCGTAGGCATCACCAATCAGCGCGAGACCGCGGTGCTGTGGGACCGCAAGACGCTGGCCGCGCCGCGGCCGGCGGTGGTGTGGCAGGACCGGCGAACCGCGGCGATCTGCGACCGGCTGCGTGCGGCCGGCCACGAGCCGCGGGTCGCCGAGCTCACCGGGCTGCGGCTGGACCCGTACTTCACCGGCACCAAGTTGACGTGGCTGGCCGAGAACGACCCGGCGTGGGCCGATGTGCGCCGCGGTGCGGTGGCGCTCGGCACGGTCGACTCGTACCTGATCGCTCGCCTGACGGGGGGTCAGATGCACGTGACCGACGCATCGAACGCTTCCCGGACCCTGTTGTACGACATCGGCGCCGGGGCGTGGTCGCCGGAACTGTGCGATCTGCTTGAGGTCCCGGTCGAGGCGCTGCCCACCGTGCTGCCGTCGTGGGGCGAGTTCGGCCGCACCGATCCGGACGCCTTCGGCGGACTGGACGTGCCGATCACCGGGGTGGCCGGCGACCAGCAGGCCGCGTTGTTCGGCCAGGCGTGCTTCCGCCCCGGGCAGTCCAAATGCACCTACGGGACCGGCTCGTTCGTGCTGGTGAACACGGGCGGCAAGGTGGTCCGCTCGGACGCCGGGCTGCTTACCACCGTGGCCTGGCAGGCCCCGGACGGCGCGCTGACCTACGCGCTGGAGGGAGCGGTGTTCGTCACCGGCGCGGCCGTCCAGTGGCTGCGCGACGGGCTCGGGGTGATCGAGACCGCCGCGGCGAGCGAGGAACTCGCGGCCTCAGTACCGGACAGCGGCGGAGTGGTGTTCGTGCCCGCGCTGACCGGGCTGGGCGCCCCGCACTGGGACCCGGCCGCCCGCGGCACGATCCTCGGCCTGACCCGCGGCAGCACTCGCGCCCATCTCGCGCGGGCCACGTTGGAGGCGATCGCGTTCGAGGTTCGCGACGTCGTCGAGGTGATGATGGCGGAGGCTGCGCTCGAGCTTCCCGCGCTCACGGTCGACGGCGGCGCCGCGGCCAACGGACTGCTCTGCCAGATCCAGGCCGACCAACTCGGCGTCCCGGTGCGCCGGCCCACGGTGCTGGAGACGACCGGTCAGGGCGCGGCGTTCCTGGCCGGGCTGGGCGCCGGGATCTGGGCCGACCCGGCCGAACTGGCCGACACCTGGGCCTTGGACCGGCGCTTCGATCCACAGCCCGTCGACGCGGCCGCCTACCGGCGCTGGCAACGGGCCGTCGAGCTCGCCCGAAGCTGGGCCGACGCCTGAACCATCCACTTCTGCTGCCTGTCGCACCTATCAGGGCGCCCTGATAGGTGCGACGGGCAGCAGAAGTGCAGTCCGGGGGACGGCGGGTCAGGCGGCGCGGTCGCGCGGGGTGGTCGAGCGGGGCGTGGACTTGGCGACGCTGGCGTAGATGTCGACGTACTCCTGGCCGGACAACTGCATGAGCTCGTACATCAGCTCGTCGGTGATCGAGCGCAGCACGAAGCGGTCGTCCTCCAGGCCCGCGTACCGGGAGAAGTCCAGGGGGGCGCCGATGCGCACCCCCACCCGGGCGATCTTCGGCACGACCTGGCCGGGCGGCTGCACCTTGTCGGTGTCGACCATCGCGACCGGCAGCACCGGGACCCCGGCCTGCAGCGCCAGCCGGGCCACCCCGGTCCGGCCGCGGTAGAGCCGGCCGTCCGGCGAGCGGGTGCCCTCGGGGTAGATCCCGAACAGGTCCCCGCGCCCCAGCACCGACATGCCCGCGGCGAGCGCACCGTCCGAGGCCGAGCCGCCGGACCGGTTGATCGGGATCTGCCCGACACCACGGAAGAAGCCTGCGCTGAAGCGACCCTTGACACCCGTGCCGGTGAAGTACTCCTCCTTGGCCACGAACGTGATCCGACGCGAGACGACCAGCGGCAGGAAGAACGAGTCGCAGAACGCGAGGTGGTTGCTGGCCAGGATCGCCGGGCCCTTCGCCGGGATGTTCTCCGCTCCCTGCACCCACGGTCGGAACGCGGCGCGCAGGGGCGGGCCCAGGAGGAAGTACTTCATGATCCAGTAGAGCACCGCACATCCCTCCAAACCCCGGCTGCGGGAGCAAGCCTAAGGCCCCGCTTGTTGTTCGCCTGTGCTCCTCGCTCGGCGCAGTCGCAGGCCGGTGGAGGCAGCGCGCGACGACCCCGCCGTGCGACTATTCGTCGAGAGATTCAGAGCTTCAGGGGGCCACGTTGCCAGTTTTGCGGGGCGCCGAGCCTTACCACCACAGCGGCGGCAGCGTCGGGGCTCTGCTGTGCCACGGGTTCACCGGGACCCCGCAGTCGATGCGGCCCTGGGCGCAGTACCTGGCGGCCGCGGGGCTGACCGTCGCACTGCCGCGGCTGCCCGGGCACGGCACCAGTTGGCAGGACGCCAACATGACCAACTGGTCCGACTGGTACTCCTGCGTCGAACGCGAATTCGTCGCGCTGCGCGAACGCTGCGAGCAGGTCTTCGTGATGGGCCTGTCGATGGGCGGGACGCTGGCGCTGCGGCTGGCCCAGTGCAACGGCTCGGCCGTGGCCGGGGTCGTGGTGGTCAACCCGTCCGTGCTCGGCCGCGACCCCCGGCTGCGGCTGCTGCCGGTGCTGCACCGCTTCATCGGCAGCTTCCCGGCGATCGGCGACGACATCCGCAAGCCCGGCGTCCACGAGCTGGCCTACGACCGCAACCCGCTGCGGGCACTGGAGTCGCTGCGCCGCACCTGGCCGACGGTGCAGGCCGACCTGCCCCGGGTCACCCAGCCGGTGCTGCTGATGCGCAGCTACACCGACCACATCGTGGAGTCGGAGAGCTCGGCGATGGTGCTGGCTCGGGTGTCCTCGCGCGACGTAACCGAGATCGTCCTGCACGACAGCTACCACGTGGCGACCCTCGACCACGACGCGCCGCGGATCTTCGACGCCAGCCTGGAGTTCGTCCGTCGGCTGGCGCCGGCCGCGGCGGAGCGCCCATGACCGAGGCCGGGCTCCCGGGCGAGGCCGCTCGCCGTCCAACGGGCTTGCCATGAGCGAGCTCGCGAGCGAATCAATGTCACCGTGCCAGCCACCTCCAGCGGGTTCCTTGCGAACGCGGGTGCGCCGGTGACCACTCCGGGCCGTAGCAACGGCCTGCCCGCGGCCCGGTACACCCCGTTGGTCGACTTGGAACCGCACTTCGCCGATGCCCTGCTGGAGGCGCTGCGCGCGGAGGGAGTCGCCGCCTACGCCGCCCCGGCGCCCGGCCACCGCGGGCCGTACCTGGACATCCAGTTGCCGGACCGGCCGACCGACCGGGTGTGGGTCGATGCCGAGGGCACCGGCCGGGCCCGCGAGGTGCTGCGCGAGCGGATGCCGGAGTTCTCCGAAACCGTGCTCGGCTCCGGCCGCGCGCCCGTGCTGACCCAGGCCGAGTCCGACGCGGCCTGGCAGGCGATCGTGGCCGGTTGGGACAAGACCACCAGCGAGCCGGTGCCGCCTTGGCCGGTCTCCGAGGACGCCTCCGCCGACGAGCCCGCCGGACCGAGCCTGCCTACGGTTTCGGCCTGGGCCGATCTCACACCGCGACCGGTCGCGCCGCCGCCGCCGGACCCGGAGGAGCACTTCGTCCCGCCGCCCCCGCCGCCGCTGCCCCGGCTGGATGCCAAGACCAAGCTGGCCTGGCTCGGCGTGGCGCTGCTCCCGATCGACCTGGTGCTGCGCGGCTGGCTGGGCTGGTACCTGTTCTACGGCGACGAGATGCTCGCGCTCGGCGCGTTCATCGGCGGCGCCGCGGCGTTGATCTACCGGATGCGCGACGCCGACGGTTCCGGGCCCGACGACGGGGCCGTCGTCTGAGCGCTGCCGGTCGTCAGTCGACCGTTCCGAGTAGCAGGTCGGCCACCACCGGACGCTCCCGCTCGGTGGCCGTGGTGGTCGGACCCTCGCCCAACCACCAGTCCAGCACCCGCACCCCGGGCGACACCTGGATCGCGCCGGCCGGGTTGGCCGTCGGCTCCGCGCACAGGATCTGGTGGCGGCCGCCGAACGCCTTGAGCCTGTCGACCAGTTCGCTCGCCCGCGTGGACCGCTCCGGGCTCGCCGTCCCCAGCCGGGTCGCGCACACCACCACCCGCACCCGGGACACCTCGGCCACGGCCAGCGCGACGTCCGACCCGTCAGGCCCGGCGATCGACTGCTGAGACCCGAAGACGTGCATCCGGAAGCTGGCCAGCACCAGATTGCCGCCGCCGGACCGGCCGCCACCGGCGGTCAGCATCTCGGCCTGCCGAGCCACCCCCGCCGAGCGGGAGCGCCAGCGCAACCGGGTCGGTGCCCCTTGCAGGCACGCGAAGTCGGGCCGGACCGCGCGGATCGCCGCGGCGATCTGCGCGGCATCGGCGCGCACCGCCCCGAGGTCCCAGGTCAGCACCCGGATCGGCACCGGATTCACGCTGTGTCCATTGGTTCGCTCGCAAGCTCGGTCCGGGCCAGGTCGGCGGCGCCGATCATCCCGGCGTCGTTGCCCATCCGGGCAGGCAGCACCTCGGCGACGCGGCGACCGGTCGACAACCGCCGAGCCAGGCTCTCCCGAGCCGGCCCGAGGAGATCCTCGCCGGCCTCGACGACCCCGCCGCCGATCACGAAGCACTCCGGGTCCAACAGGGTCGCCAGCGCTGCCAGGCCGACGCCCAGCCAATCGCCCAGGCCGGCCAGCAACGAGCGGGCGCCCGGGTCGCCGGCGGCGGCCAGGTCGGTGATCATCGGTCCGGTCAGGTCGTCGGCCCGGTCGCCGCAGGCCGCGCGCAGGCCGGGCGCCGTCGAGTCACCGGCGGCGATCAGATCGCGGCCGGCGCGGACCAGCGCGGTACCGCTGGCGTACTGCTCCAGGCATCCGCGCTGCCCGCACGGGCACGCCCGCCCGCCCGGGGCGACGACCAGGTGCCCGACCTCGCCGGCCGCTCCGAACCCGCCACGTTGCAACACTCCCCCGGTGACGATGCCGCCTCCGACGCCGGTCCCGACGGTCACCGCGACCACGCTCGCGCGCCCCGCCGCCGCCCCGAAGCGGACTTCGGCCCAGGCCGCGGCATTGGCGTCGTTGTCCACCCGGACCGGCACCCCGAGCCGGTCGGCCAACTCCCGCCCGATCGGCCGGTCGTGCCAGCCCAGGTTGGGCGCCGCGACCACCGTGCTGCCGTCCACGTCGACGAATCCCGCGACACCGACCCCCACCGGCGCCCCCGGGGCATCCAGTTCGGCGACGGCCTGGACCATCGCCGCCAGCGCCTCCTCGGGCTGGTGCGGGGTGGCCACGCGTAGGCGCCGCACCACGTGACCGGACTCGTCGACCAGACCGACGGCGGTCTTGGTGCCGCCCACGTCGAGACCGATCGCCGTCACGTCGACGACCTCCTGTGTCCGCACCAGTTCTGACGCGGCGTCAGTACCCCGACGCCTTCTGACTGCACGTCAGTTTATGACGATGGTCTGGAAACCTTTGTCCGGACCCGCCGGCGACCCGCGCTGCGTACCCATGGCGTCGGCCAACGCGTGCAGGGCCGCCGAGATCGAGCGCAGTGCCTCGTCGGCGTGGCCGGCGACCTCCGGACCGGCAGCCCGGGTCGCCGCGATCAGCCTGCACAACGGACAGATCCGGCACTCGGGCGCGCCGGTGGCGATGTGCTCGGAGCTCCAGCGCACCCAGGAGCCGCCGTTGTCCTCGGAATTCGCCCGCACGGCCAGCCACTCGCCGACCGCGTCCAACAGCCGAGCCGCTTCCTGCGCCGCGTTGCCCAACGACTCGGTAGGCGGACGCTCACTCACGTCGGTTCCCGGGCAAAGCTGATGTCCAGGCGGTCGCCGACCAGGTCGGCCCCGGTGATCTCGCGCCGGGCCAGCAACCCGGGCAGCGCCAACTGGCGGCGGTGGCCGGAGACCGTCAGCACCAGTTCGTCGCCCTTGCGGCGCAGGTCCATCTCGCGCTTGTCGGCCAACGGCAACGCCAACGACATCAGGTACCGGGTCCCCGTGGTGCGGATCGTCATCGGTTCGGACTGCGAAAGCAGGTCGCACGGGTCGGCGGCGGCGCCGTCGGGTCCGGTGGGCAGGTCGCGGTAGAGGTCCTGCGCGAAAGCCGCCAACTCCGTGATGCCGACCGGTTCGGTTGCCCGGTACGGCGAACGCAGCACCGGTAGCGGCGCGAACGAGGCGTCGACCTCGCGCAGCATCCCCGTCTGCGCGGACACCCAGCCGCTGCGCCAGTCGTCGGCCGCCGCGGCCGGGAAGATGCGGTTGGCCACCACCGCGTCGGTGCGGTAGCCGTAGAGCGACAGCGAGGTCAGCATCCGCCGGGCCTCGGCGACGACCACGCTCTCCGGGGTCAGTACGAGGCGCACCGAGGTGCCCGGGTCGGTCAGGACAGTGCGGACCGCGGCCAACTCGGCGTGCAGGCGCTCGACCGCGTCGAAGACTCGGTCGCGCGGCATCGGCACTCCGGCAACCTTGCCCAGCACCGGGCGCAGCGCCTTGACCACCCGACGCTCGACCGGGAACACCCGGTCCATATACCAGTTCAACGCCTCCGGCAGGGCCAGCAGGCGCAGGGTCTCCGCGGTCGGTGCGCAGTCGACGACCACCACGTCCCAACGCCCCGAGCGGGCCTGGTCGCGGACCTCCAGCAGCGCCAGCACTTCCTCGGCGCCGGGCAGCACGGTGAGTTCCTCGGCCTCGATCGGGTCGACCCCGACGGCGTCGAGCACGCTGAGCAGGTAGCTGCGGATCTCGACCCAGGTGCGCTCGAACGTGCGCTGCGCGTCCACCTGCTGGACGAACAGGTTCGGCCCGACCGCGGTCGGCTCCGGGCCGGCCGGGCAGGCGAACGCGTCGGACAGGGAGTGCGCGGCATCCGTCGAGAGCACCAGGGTCTTGTGCCCGCGGGCCGCCGCCAACGCGGCGGTACCGGCCGCCGACGTGGTCTTGCCGACACCGCCCTTGCCGGTGAACAGGAGGACGCGCAAGTCCGCTATCCCTCCACGCGCTTCTTGAGCTCCTTGAGCGCCGTGTCGATGATGACCTTCTCGGCCTTCCGCTTGATCATCCCGAGCAACGGGATCTTCACGTCCAGCGCGAGGTGGTAGGTGACCTCGGTGTGGCCCTGGTCACCCTCGACGAGCTTGTACGAGCCGACAAGTGTCTTGAGCATCTGGCCCTCGACCAGTTCCCACTGCAGCAGGCCGGGCACCGCCGACCAGTCGTAGCGCAGCGTGTACTCGTCCTTGATGGGCCCGGCGTCGAGTTGGTAGTGCACCAATTCGGCGCGCCCGTCGGGGAATCGACCCAGCACCTCGGCCCGCTTCACGGCGCCGGCCCACTGCGGATAGGCCTCGAAATCGGCGATCACGTCCAGCACGGCCTTGGCCTCGGCCCCGATCGTGATGCTCGCGGTCGTCGAATCAGGCATCGCCTGCGGCCTCTCCCGGTGGTGCTGGTGCGCGTCGTCGAGCAGGAAGTGGCCAGGCTATCGCGCCCCGCGAGCGCCTTCGGACCGCCGCCGGCTCACCAGGTCAGGACGTAGGGCTGTTCGACTCCGCGGAAATGCCCGACGTTCACGCACTCGGTACGGCCGACCCGCATCCGGGGCAGCAAGGGCTGATGCACATGGCCGAACAGCGCCAGCGGTGGCTGGTGCTCCCGGATCGCGCGCAGGGTCGCCTCGCTGCCCCGTTCGAATCGCCGGGCCACCACGTCGTAGGTCAGTTCCGGCAGCGCCGGCGGGATGTGCGTGCACAGCACGTCCAGCGGGGTACCGGCCGCGGCAGCCGCGGCGAAGACCGCATCGACCTTGGCCGCGTACTCCTGCTCGGGGACCTCGAACGGGGTGCGGTACGGCGTCGGCAGGCCGCCGCCGACGAAGCCGAACACCCGGCCGCCGATCGTGGCGATCTGCCCGTCGAGCACCGTGTGTCCGGGCCCGATGTACTGCGGCCAGAGCGCGGGCAGGTCGACGTTGCCGTAGGTCAGATAGGTCGGGTCGGGCATCGCCGCGAACAGTGCGGCGTACTGGCCGCGGACGGCCTCGGTGATGACCTCCCACGGGTCGCCGCCGGCCTGGCTCCACAGCTCCCGCAGCAGCGCGCGGGCCTCGTCCCAGCGCCGCTCGGTACGCAGCGCCACCCACTGCGCAGCGCGCTCCGGGCCGAAGACCGATCCGAAGATCCCGCCGGAGGGATCGGCGTAGTCGATGAACAGGACCAGGTCGCCCAGACACACCAGGACGTCGGCGCCGGCGCCGGCCCGGGCGAGCGCGTCGACAGAACCGTGCACGTCGCTGACAACGTGGACCCGCATCGTCGTCCGGCCCCCTCGGTGGCGCCCTGGTCCGGCAGCTTTGCACACCTTCATCACATGCCGAGCCGCCGAGGATTGGTTCGGTTGTGTGACGACGACACGGTCGATGGGGCCGAAGGTCACACCTCATGATCCCGGGGGCCGTATCGTCTGTTGACGGAATGGACTGTGGGGAGGACACGCTGCGCGACGTGCTCGTCATATCCGGCAACGCTGCGCTCAGCGCCGCGTTGGTGGCCCATGACCTGAACGTGATTCCCGTCGACCCGGTGGAGACTCCCGGGTGGGCGGATCGTGTCGCGGCCGCACACCTCTTGATCCTCGACCTCGGCGACGCCGACCGGGCGGTCGACGCCTTGGCGCGACTGCGCAGCCAGGCGGTCGACACCCCCGCGCTGGTGGTGGCCGAGTCGGTGACCGACAGCC
This sequence comes from Sporichthyaceae bacterium, assembly GCA_036269075.1. Classification (NCBI taxonomy): domain Bacteria; kingdom Bacillati; phylum Actinomycetota; class Actinomycetes; order Sporichthyales; family Sporichthyaceae; species Sporichthyaceae bacterium. Next base: position 55,144 of record DATASX010000120.1, on the reverse strand, counting down.
CCCGACTGGTGTCGCTGCGACTGGCCGACCAGAACGTCAAGACGTTGTCCTGGCCCCTGACTCCGGAGCGTCTGGTGCGAGCGGTGGAACGTGCGATGTTGAGCAACTCCTCCGACGAACCGGCCTTCGACGAGCCGGCCGCGACCGCTGCACCGACCGACCCGGCCACGGTGACGACCGACCGGGCCGGCGTTCAGTGGCCCACGTTCGACCGGGATTCGTTCGAGCAGTCCGCCAACCTGGACTGGCGCACCGCGTTCACCGACGGACTCGACGCGCCGGCGGTCCAGCGCTATCCGACGCAGGGCGCACCGACACCGCCGGTGACCCCGCGGCCGGCGGCCCCGCCGCCCGCCGCGACCGACCGGCCGTACGCCCCGGCGGCTGCGCCGGAGCCGCAGCGGCCGATCCAGCCCGTGCCGCCGGCCGCCCCGTCGCCCACCGCGTACGTGCCGCCGCCTGCTTCACCAGTTGCCCCGGAGCAGCCGCAGAAGATCATCAGCATCGGCGAGAACTACGACCTGCCGCCGATTCCGGGCGACGAGAACCGCAAGCATCGCCTCGCGCCGTGGGCCCGTCCGCGGCCCGGCGCGACCGGACGCTACGAGCCGACCGGCCCGGTCCAGCCTGCCGCACCCGCCCCGCAGGCACCGCAGCCCGACGTGCCCCAGGCCGCTGCCCCGCCGGCCCCCGCGCGCCGGACTGCGCAGCCGCCGCCGCCGGCTGCCCACCCGGTGCAGCAGTCCTACCCACGGCCCGCCACGGCCCCGCCGTCGGGCCGTCAGGACCGCGCGGCGGCCCGCGCGGCGGAGAAGGCCCGGGCCGCCGCGGAGAAGATGCAGGCCAAGGCTTGGGCGCAGGCCGAGCGCGACGCAGCCAAGGCCCGCATGGCCGCCGAGAAGGCCGCCCAGCAGGTCTACGACGCCCCGCAGGTCTACGAGGCCCCGCAGGTCTACGCCGCCCCGCAGGTCTACGAGGCGCCGGAGAGCTACGAGGCGGTGCAGCCGCAGGTCTACGAATCGGTGCAGCCGATCTTCCCGGTCGAGGTTGCGCGCCCCGACGAGGTCGAGGGCGTCCGACTGCTGCCGCCTGCGGCGATGAGCAAGGCCGAGATCAAGGCCGCCGAACGTGCCGAGCGCGCCGCGCGCGCCGAGGCCGCGGCCGAGGCCAAGGCCGCCGCGGAAGCGCAGCGGGTGGCCCGCGCGCAGGCCGCGGCCGAGGCCAAGGCCGCCGCCGAAGCACAGCGGGTGGCCCGCGTGCAGGCCGCGGAGGAGGCAAAGGCCGCCGCGGACGCACAGCGGGCGGCCCGGGCGCAGGCCGCCGCGGAGGCCAAGGCCGCCGCCGACGCGCAGCGTGCCGTCAAGGCCCAGGCGGATCTCGACGCGAAGGCCGCCGCCGAGGCGCAGCGTGCCGAACGCGCCCGGGCGGCGGCGGAGGCCAAAGCCGTCGAGCGCGCCGCCGCCGAAGCGGCCCGGGCCCACAAGGAACGCCTCGAGGCCGAGGCGAATGCCGCCGCCGAAGCGGCCCGGTTTGCCCAGGCCGATCAGAAGAGCCGTGCCCGGATCGAGGCGGAGGCCGCGAAGGCCGCCGAGCGGGCCGCGGCGATCGCAGCGAAGGCCGCCGCCGAGAAGGCCGCCGCCGACGCCCGCGCCGCCACCGAGGCCGAGAAGGCGATCCAGAAGGCCCGCGTCGAGGCGGCCCGTATCGCCGAGACCCAGGCCCGCGCCCAGGAGAAGGCGTGGAAGCTGCAGTCCGAGGCCGACGCGCGCCTGGCGCAGGAGCAGGCCCGCGCCCAGGGGAAGGCCGCCACGGAGACGGCCCGCGAGGAGGCGCGCCTCCGGGCCATCGCCGAGCGGGAGGCCGCGGCGCAGGCGAAGGTCGACTCCAAGCTCGCCGAGGAGGCCGCGAAAACCGCCCGCGCCCTGGCCGAGGAGGAGGCCGAGGAGGCTGCGGCCCGTGCCAAGGAGCAGGCGGACCGCGCCCGCGAGCAAGCCCGGATCGCCGCCGAGGCCGCCCGTGTCGAGACGATCGCCAAGGTCGAGGTGGTCGCGCAGCACACCAAGATCCGCGCCGAGGCCGACCGGATCGTCGATGAGGCGGTGCGCAAGGCCGAGGAGGACTTCACGGCTCGCGCGATGGCCAATCGGCCGGTCTACTACGGACCCGAGCTCGAGCCGCCGGGCATCGGCTACGTGCACCAGATCATGCAGATGACCGAGAGCCTCGCCTCCCCGGCCCAGATCGCCGAGGAACTGGCGTTCGTGTCCATGGACCACATGGGCTGCGAGGCGGTCGCGGTGATGATCCCGGACGGCGACTGCTGGGTCACCGCCTCCGGCATCGGTGTGGTCCGCGGCGACCTGCGCTACCGCCTGTCCGAGGAGCACTGGTTCATCCGGCACGTCCTCGGCGAGGACGAGATTGTGCTGATCGAGGACACCGAGGCGCTCCGCGACGAGCTTTCCGGGGTCCCGCTCTCGGGTTGGCCTTACCTGGTCGGGCTGCCGCTGACCGACGCGAACTCGATCATCGTCGCCGCTCGCTCGGACGAGCCTTTCGACGGCGACGCGCTCGCCGAGTTCGCCGAGCGGCTGTCCGAGTACATCGCCGACCTCGCGGAGAGCCTGTCCACCCGCGACGTGGCCCGGCAGATCCACGAGCGCGGCAGCGGCTGACCGCTGGTAGGCGCGGGACTCGAATCCGACTCGCGAAGCTCGTGTGTGCGAAGGTGGCCTCGTGTCAGGGCGGATGGCGCGGTTGCTGGTGAGCAACCCAGGACTGCCTGCCGCCGCGCTGCGAGCGCTGCTGCTCGGCGGCTGCACCGTGCTGGCGCTGCTGGGCGACAACGCCTCCGGCGACTTCAGCTGGCTCGCGGCGATGGGTGTGGTCGGCGCGGCGGTGACCGTCCTGGAGAGCACGACGCTGGCCGGGGTGATCGGCCGGACCGGCGAGATCGCCGTCTGGGCCATCGCGGTGCACTCCACCGGGCACGAGGTCAGCCCGCTGCTCCCCTACCTGTTGGCGCCGGTGTTCGCCGGCGGTCTGCTCGCGCAGTCGACCGGCGCGCTGATCGCGGCCGGCACCGCGGCCACGGCGTTGTTGATCGGCATCGCGGTGCCCAACCAGAACGACCTGCACACCAAGGACTACACCGTCGCCGCGGCGCAGTGGACCGTGATCGCGCTGATGGGCGGCCTGGTCGCGGCCTGGGCGCGCCGACTGCAGGACGACGCCACGGAGTCGGCGACCAACTCCTACGCCGAGGCGCACGCGTTGCTGTCCCAGCTCTACACCGTCACGCGGCAGCTGCCGGCCTCGCTCGACCCCGTGACCACCGCCGACTCCCTGATCGAGGACATCAGCCGCATCGCCCGGTTCAGTGCCGTGGCGGTGATCATGCGCGGCGACGGCGAGCGGCTGAGCCCGCTGGCCCATCGCGGTGGGGACCGCCTGGAGTGGGAGCTGGACCTGGGCGGCCAGAGCCCGTTCGCAGACGCCTGGACCCTGCAGGCCTCGCAGGTCACCGACCACAAGTTCGCCCGCGACCGCGCCGTGCTGCCGGACCTGGCCTCCGGCAGCGCGCTGGTGGTGCCGATCCGGATCGGCGATCGGATCACCGGCCTGGTCGGCCTGGAGACCGAGGCGGCGGAGGCCTATCCCCCGACGCTGGTCGCCGAGATCGAGACCCTGTGCGAGGAGATCGCGCTGCGGCTGGAGACCGGTCTGCTGTTCGACCAGATCCGCGAGCTGGCCACCGCCGAGGAGCGGCGCCGGCTGGCCCGGGAGATCCACGACGGCATCGCTCAGGAGCTTGCCTCGCTCGGCTACATCGTCGACGAGATCTCCTCGGTGGCCGGCGACGCCGGGCAGCCGGACATCGTCGACGACCTGGCCGGGCTGCGGCAGGAGATGACCCGGATCGTGCGTGAGCTCCGGTTGTCGATCTTCGACCTGCGCTCCGACGTCGACCGGCACGGTGGGCTCGGTGCCGCGCTGTCGGAGTACCTGCGGATGATAGGGACGACGTCCAGTTTCACCGTCCACCTGACGCTGGACGAGTCCAGCCGTCGGTTGCCTGCCGAGACCGAGGCCGAGCTGCTGCGGATCGCCCAGGAGGCGGTCAACAACGCCCGCAAGCACGCGGCGGCGGACAATCTCTGGGTGACCTGCCGGGTCCACCCGCCGGATGCCGAACTGGTGATCGAGGACGACGGTCGGGGTTTGGGTAAGGGTCGGGAGGACAGCTATGGGCTCGAGGTGATGCGGGAACGCGCCGCCCGGACTCGTGCTGTCCTTGAGATACGCCCGCGCCAGCCCCGTGGTACTTACGTCGCGGTACGTGTCGGTCTTACCGGCGCGGCCCACACCGCTGATCAAGAGGAATACGAAAAGCTGATATCCGTCGGTAAGGGTCGCCGGCGCAACGAGGAGAAGGCGCGATGACGACGAGTGTGCTTCTGGTCGACGATCACGAGCTGATCCGGCACGGCCTACGACGGGCGTTCGAGCGCGACCCGGACTTCGAGGTGGTCGGCGAGGCCAGTTCGGTCGCGGAGGCCCTCGCGGTGATCCGGGCAACCGGTCCCGAGGTCGTGATCATGGACGTCCGGCTGCCCGACGGGAACGGCCTCGACGCGGTCAAGAAGCTCCGCGCGGCCGGCGAGACCATGGGCATCGTCATCCTCACCATGTACGCGGGCGACGACCAGTTGTTCGGCGCGCTGGAAGCCGGCGCGTCCAGCTTCGTGAACAAGGACGCCCCGGCCGAGGAGGTGCTCGCGGCCGCCCGGCACGCGGCCGCCTCGCCTGCGTCGTTCTCCGCCGCCGACCTCGCCGACGCGATGCGGCGCAAGATGACCCCGTCGGGTCCGGCCCTGAGCCCGCGCGAGAAGGAGGTCCTGAAGCTGCTCTACGACGGGCTGGCCGTCTCCGGGATCGCCAAGAAGCTGTTCATCAGCGAGTCGACGACCAAGACGCACATCTCGAAGGTCTACGAGAAGCTCGGCGCCGCGAACCGGGTGCAGGCAGTGCGTGCCGCGCTGGACATGGGCCTGATCAGCTCCGACACCCCGCGCTAGAGGCCCTCAAGCTCCGGCGAGCAGCTCCCCCAACCGAGCGGCCTGGGCCGCCCAGCCCCACTCGGCCAGGACCCAGTCCCGCCCGGCGCTGCCCTGTTCGGCCACCAGCGCAGGGTCGCTGAGCAGCCGCGTCACCGCCGCAGCCACCGCCGGCACCGAGCGACCGTCGACGACGGTGCCGGTGCGGCCCTCGATCACGGCCTCCGGCGCCCCGCCGGAGTCGCCGGCGACCACCGGGAGCCCGCAGGCCGAGGCCTCCAGGAAGACCATGCCGAGGCCCTCGACCTCCAAGCCCCGCCGCCGGGTCCGGCAGGGCATCGCGAACACGTCGCCGGCCCCGTAGTACCCGGGCAGATCGGCGTCCGAGACTCCCCCGGTGAAGCGCACATGCTCGGCCAAGCCGGTCCGGGCCGCCAGTTCGCGCAGGCGCCACTCGTGGGGGCCGCTGCCGACCACCAGCAGGCACGCGTCCGGCACCACCGAGCGCACCGTGGGCAGCGCCCGGATCAGCGTGTCCTGGCCCTTACGGGGCACCAGCCGGGACACGCAGACCACGACCGGGCGGCCGGCCAGGCCGAGCGCGGCACGCCGGGCAGCACCCGGGCCGGGTGCGAACCGCCGCGCGTCCACCCCGGGGTGCAGTCGGACCAGCTTTGCCCGGTCGGCCGGGCGCAGCGCGCGGGCGATCCGGGAGCCGGTGAACGGGCCTAGATAGGTCAGCACGTCCAGGTCGGCCGCGACCCGCCGCAGCACCCGGTTCGCGCCGGGCGCCTGGGCCCAGGCCGCCTCGTGGCCGTGGGTCAGCCCGACGGCCCGGCGCACCCCGGCCTCCCGCAGCCCCGGCGCCAGCAGTCCCAGCGGGACCGCTGCCCCGAACAGCACCGTGGACGCGCCGAACCGGCGGACCAGCTCGGCCGCGTGCCCGGCCACCGTCGGCACCGGCAGCATCAGCGCGCCGCGGTGGCGGACCACCGGGTAGGCCGCGGCGGCGTCGAACTGTGCGGCGCCCGGCCAGGCCGGTGCGTATACGACGATCGTGTCCGGGTCCTGCCGCGCCACCAGGGCGGCGACGAACGACTGGATGCCCCCGGTCCGGGGCGGGAAGTCGTTGGTGACGACCAACGTGCGGGCCATCCTCAGCTCGGGCCGGGCGTGGGGTCGGTCGAGGCGGTGCCGGCGGAACCCGCGCCCGCCGGGGCGGTGTCCGGCACACCGTGCGCCTTGGCCCAGGTCCGCGCGTTCGCGATGCGCTGCGGGCCGGTCGGGTGGTCCCCGTGGAACCAGACCTCGGGCCACGGCGGGTCGAGGTCCGCGTCGTTGTTCACCGAGATCAGCTGCTGAAGCGAGATCAGCGTCGCCGGGTCCCGGGTGAGCTCGAGCGCGTGGATGTCCGCGCGGGCCTCGATGCGTCGGGTCAGGTACAACTCGGCGGGGGTGCTGAGCGCGCCCAACGCGGCCAGCACCGCCAGCACCAACGCCAGCGACCGCGGGTCGCCCGCGTCGGTGATCCCAGCCCGGCGCCGCACCCGTCGGGAGCGCAGCAGCAGGAACAACGCGCACATCGCGGCGCCCGCGCCCAGCGCGGCCTCGGCGGTCCCCCACGCGACGTCGTTGCGCTTGGCGTGCCCGAGTTCATGGGCGACGATCGAGCGCACCTGCGCCGGGGTGAGCAGCCGCAGTGTCGTGTCGTAGACGACGATGCGGCGGCTGGAGCCGATCCCGGCCACGTAGGCGTTGATCGCCGTCGACTTCGTGGACTGGTCGGCGATCTCGACCCCGGACACCGCGACGTGGTCGGACTTCGCCAGCGCCAGCAGCGAGTCGCGCAACGCTCCGGTCGGCATCGGACGGAAGTGGTTGAACGCCGGGGCCACCACGATCGGGTAGGCGAACGAGATCACCGCCACCGCACCGGCCGCCAGAACCGCCCCGAGTGCCCACCACTGCCGGACCCGGCGGGCCAGTGCGTAGAACACGGCCAGGCCGATCAACGTCCCGACAAGTCCGAACGCGTACGAGGTGGCGAAGTCGGTGGCGTAGACCGACCAGCTCTCGATCACGATTCCCTGGCCGCGCATCAGATGCTCGCGCCACATGTCGAACGGCAGCAGCGCCAACTGCCCCGCGGCGGTGATCGCGACCGTGCCCAGCACCAGCTGAGCCCAGCGCCGCCCGCCGAACGGGCGGGCCACGAACTCGGCCACCCGGGCACCGGCGCGGGTGAACCCGAGCAGCAGGGTCACGACCAGGGTCGCGGCCGTGCCGCCCAGCACCGCAGACCAGAGCCACCGGTGATAGGCGACCTCGCGGGAGATCTCGGCCGGGGTGAAGTCGCGATGGATGTCGACCGGGACCGCGCCACCGGGCGCCCGCGGCACCGGGTGCCACGGGGTGATGACGGCCACCAGCACGCCCAGGGCGATCACGAGCACCACGAGCGCCACAGCAGCGGGCCGCCGCGGGACGGTCGTCGGGTCGGAGACGGGTCGGTCGGTCAACACTGGTGGATTGTCTCGATCAGCCGACCCGCGGGCGAACTCAGTCCAGTTCGTTGCGCACGTAGCCGCGCCACTGCGCGGTGAACTGCGCCTGGGTGACCCCGAGGACGTCGGTGAAGACCTTCGAGAGCTCGCTGAGCCCGCCGGAGGCGCCGACAGCCCGGTAGAACGCGACCAGAGAGTCCGGGCCGCCGTAGCGCTCCGCGATCATCCGGCAGGCCAGCCAGGACATCTCGTAGGCCTGGGCCAGCTCCGGGTCGGTGGCCGCGAACGTGCTGTCCTCGGGAAGGCCGTCGGGCAGGACGCCGCGCCGCACGTCGGCGGCCAACTCCTGGGCGATCACGTCGGTGGACAGCCCGCTGTCGCGGTAACCGACGAAGTCGGCCATGCCTTCCGCCAGCCAGCGCGGCGTCCAGCTCTGGGTGCTGGCCCGAGCGGCGACGTGGGTGATCTCGTGGCCCATGATCACCCGGCGGCCGACGTCGGAGAGTTCGCCGTAGGCCTTCGGGTTCACGATGATGCGGTCCGCTGCCGAGGCGCCCTCCTCGGTGCCCAGTTCGCCCCGGGTGACCGCGGCCAGCTGTCGATAGGCCGACGGCGCCCCGCCGAGCAGCGTGGCCATCTCGTCCTCGGTACGGGTGACCTCGATCAGCACCTGGTGCGACCACGGGTGCTTCCACACCGCGTCAACGAGCGGGACCTCGCGGTCGATCTCGGCGGCGTACATCCGCAGCGCGTCGGTGGACACCAGGCCGAGCACCATCCCGTGCGCGGCGGTGAGCACCTGCACCCGGCCGACGTCCCACAGCTCCCGGTGCGGGGTCTGGCCGGTCGGGTCGAACGTGCCGGCGATCAGCCAGCGCCCGTGCTCCGGGACGAAGACCAGGATCTTCTCGTAGCGCTGGGGCGCGTTGTCGTAGCCGGTGATCCGGTAGGAGACCTCGACCGACGACGTGAACGAGCCGGCCGCGAGCTTGTGTACGAGTGCCTTCGCGACCGCCGGGACGGCCCCGGCCGCCGAGTCGGTGAGGGAGAACGTCCAGCTGTCGAACGGGACGGCAGCCTGGTTGTCGAACCAGGCACTCTGCATCCCGCGGAACTGCGGGTCGGTGGCCTCGACGGTGTCGAGGAATCCGGCCCGGTTCTTGCCGACGAGCGCGTCGGCCCGCCGGGTGAGCATCTGCCCGACGGTGTCCTGGCGACCCTCTTCGCGGGTGACGGCGGCCTGGTCGAACGTCGCGTGCGAGCCGGAGGCCAGCGCCCGGCCGGCCGAGTGGCGCGCGACGGCCACGGTCGCGAGCAGGCACACCAGCGCCAGCACGACGCCCAGCGCGACCCGCCGACGCGAGGTCAGGCGCTGCTCAGCCAAGGCGGCCACCGATCCGGGTCACGCGTCGGCCGGACAGGGACAGCGTCCGACTCGTATGCGTTCGCGAGCACATTTCCGAAATCGTACGTTGCGGCGCTGCTGCCCCGGCCGTTTTGGCGCACCCGATCAGGGGCGGGTAGCGCCCGCGAACGGCAGGTAATCGATCGGCTTGACCTCGACCCGACGCCCCGGGTTCGGCGCATGGACCATCATCCCGTTGCCGATGTAGATCCCGACGTGGCTGACCGGACTGTAGAAGAACACCAGGTCGCCGGGCTGCAGGTCGGCCATGGCGACCCTGCGGGTCGAGGCGAACTGCTCGCCGGAGGAGTGCGGCAGAGAGACGCCGCCGGCGCGCCAGGCCATCATCGCCAGCCCGGAGCAGTCCCAGGCGTGCGGCCCGGTTGCCGCCCACACGTAGCGGTCGCCGAGGTGGGCCATCGCGAACGAGACCACCGCGGCGGCCTGGGCGCTGGTGGGCACCGGCAGCGCGCCGAGCAGGACCCGGGGGTCGTCGTCGCGCGAGGCGCGGTTCAGCTTCGCCCGGTCGCCGGCCTTGAGCTGCGAGAGCACACCCTGCGCCTGCTGGAGCTTCTGCTCGATGAGCGCCTTCTGGAGCGCGAGCGTGCGGCGCTGAGCGTCGACGATCGCCAACTGCTGCGCGGCCGCGGCCTGGCTGGCGGACAGCTCCTGGCGGGCCTGGACCACCTGGCGCAGCTCGTCGGCCTCACGGGAGGACAGCGCGTCGAGCGAGGCCATCCGGTCCAGGAACGTCGATGGGTCCTCGGAGAACACGAGCTGCAGAGTCTGGTCCAGGCCACCGTTGCGGTAGGCCGACGCGGCGAACGCGCCGACGGTGCGGCGGAGCTGACTCACGGTGCCCTGCGCCGCGCCGGCGCGGCTCTGGGCCTGGGCCAGGGCGCGCTCGGCGTCCTGCATCGCGTTGCGGGCGACGTCGTAACGCTCGGTGGCCTGCTCAGCCTGCTGGTAGAGGGCGTCGACCTCACGCTGAGCCTGCGTGACGTCGATGGTGTGCGCGGCCTGACTGGTGGAGGGTGCAGCCACCAGCCCCACGGCGAGTGCAACGCTCACCGCGACAGCGCACCGTGATCGGGCGCGTCGCGGAGCTTTGTGGTTAGCCACGGCGGGGCAACTCTCCGTTCCTTGGACCGCCTACCGGGTCAGCTGACGGGTTCGGACGGGAAGACCGCCCTACGGCACGACTCGTCGGACCCGCGGAATCGGGCCGGTTCGTAATCCTGCCGACTCACCCCAAGAGGGTGGGTTCCCGGCTCCGGCACCAGATTCTCCCGTTGATCTGGTGCCACAGCGCATCTGGTGCCACAGCGTTTTCCCGATTCGGGCTCCTGGCCGCACGTGGTGCTTGGTCGCGTGTGTGGCTCAGTTCGCCTGAACTTGGCGGTGACATCCGCGTCCACCCAAGTCGGGTGACGAAGCGCGGAGGCCGACTAAACCATAGCCGGCACTCCGGGGCGCCTCAATTCCAGGCCCCGGCATTTCCCGCGACCTTGACCTCTGCTTGGCCGGACAACGTTTCGCGTCCGCAATCACCCCGGCGTGTCCGATTCATTCCTGACTCACCGTGATGAACACCTCACGCTGAAGCACCAAGAGAACCAGTATCGGCCACGGCGAGTCGCAGCGGCGGAACCAGGCCGCAGCCCGCAAGCACTGCCAGCGCAGCCTTCTCCTCCTCGTCGAAACCGGGAATCGCCGCCCCCGGCGGCCCCAACAAAACTGTGACCACGCAATCCGCGCAGGCCACGTCGCGCATGGTGCAGCGATCGCAATCGATGATCATTCGCAAGCCTCCGTCCGATCCGTTCCGGACCGCGATTTCCGATCCCGCGCCGGACGTTACGACGTCACTCCGACAATTCCGCGAACACCACAAAAATCTCGCCGGCAACACTGGAATCAGTGGCACCAGAACCGGGACAGCCGCCGCGCGTCGCGCCGGTTCTGTCGGTCCCCCGCCCTACTTTCGACAGACATGAGGGATCACCGAGACGGGGCGGGCGAATGAGTCCGGTTGTGGCGCCTGCGCCTGGTGTCGGCATCCAGGGAACCTTCGACGAACTGGGCACGCCGTTGCGCGAGGTCACTTTCGTCGTGGTCGACCTGGAGACGACCGGCAGCAGCGCGCACGACGGCATCACCGAGATCGGCGCGGTCAAGGTGCGCGGCGGGGCCGTGCTCGGCGAGTTCCAGACCCTGGTCAACCCCGGAACCGCGATCCCGGCGTTCATCTCCGTGCTCACCGGCATCACCGACTCGATGGTCGTCGACGCGCCCGGAGTCGAGCCGGCGCTCGCGGCGTTCCTGGAGTTCGCCGCCGGCTCGGTACTGGTGGCCCACAACGCACCGTTCGATGTCGGCTTCCTGTCGCGGGCCTGCGCACGCACCGGGCGCGACTGGCCGGACTTCACCGTGATCGACACCGTCAAACTGGCCCGCCACGCGCTCAGCCGCGACGAGGTGCCCAACTGCAAGCTGCAGACGCTCGCCCGGCTGTTCCGCTCCGCCGCCACCCCGAACCACCGGGCGCTGGCCGACGCACAGGCCACCGTCGACGTACTGCACGGGCTGCTGGAACGGCTCGGCTGCCTCGGTGTCCAGTCGCTGACCGAACTGACCATGTTCTCCGCCCGCACCCGAGCCGCGATGCGTCGCAAGCGCCATCTGGCGGCGGGCCTGCCGTGTGCCCCGGGCGTGTACCGCTTCGAGGACGCCGGCGGCGAGGTGCTCTACGTGGGCACGTCGCGGAACATCCGCGACCGGGTCCGCTCGTATTTCACCGCCTCGGAGTCCCGCCGCCGGATGGGCGAGATGGTCGGCCTGGCCGAGCGGGTTGTGCCGATCGTGTGCGCGACCCGGCTGGAGGCCCAGGTCCGCGAGCTGCGCCTGATCGCCGAGCACAAGCCCAGGTACAACCGGCGGTCGCGCTTCCCGGAACGCGCAGTGTGGCTCAAGCTCACCGACGAACGCTTCCCGCGGCTCTCCGTGGTCCGGGCGGTCCGCGACGACAACGGCGCCTACCTCGGCCCGTTCGGTTCGACCCGGATCGCCGAGCAGGCCATGACCGCCGCACACGAGGCGTTCCGGCTGCGGCAGTGCCGCCAGCCGATGTCGGAGCGCAAGCACGTGCCCGCCTGCGCGCTGGCCGAGATGGGCCGGTGCAACGCGCCGTGCGAGGGCCGGGAGTCCGCGGCGCAGTACGCGACGCACGCCGACGAGGTGCGCGAGGCCATGCATTGCGACTCGCGCGAACTGATCGCCCGGTTGCGGGCCCGGATCGACGCGCTGGCCGCAGCCGGCCGCTACGAGGACGCCGCCCTGCACCGCGACCGGATGTCCGCATTCGCCCGCACAGCTGCCCGCATGCAGCGGCTTGCCGGTCTGACCGGTTGCCCGCAGATCGTCGCCGCGCGCCCGGCCGAGCAGGGCCGGTGGGACATCGCGGTGATCCGGCACGGTCGGCTGGCAGCAGTGGCCGTTGCCGCCGACGTCCGGTCGGTGCTCGGCGAGGTGGAGGCGGCCTGCGCCACCGCGGCGAGCGTGCGGCCGGCCGCGGGTCCGCTTCCCGCGGCCACTGCCGAGGAGACCGAGTGCATCCTGCGCTGGCTGGAGCAATCAGGCACCCGACTGATCCAGGTCGAGGGCGAATGGGCGTCCCCGGTCCACGGCGCCGGCCGGTGGCGCGCGTGGCTGGATGCGGCAGAAACCGGACGCGCCGCCCTGGTACCGGCAGGCGACCGCGCGGCATCCAGTGCCCCCTTCGGAGCATGATCGCCAGACAGATCGCGTGCCGGTCGGCAGGATCTAGCCATGGTCATCCCGATTCACGACCGCAATCCGGTGCGGCGCATACCGGTGGTGACCTATTTCCTCATCCTGCTGAACTTCGCCGTCTACTTCTTCGGGCCCAGCCTGTCCCACGACGGCGTGTCCGCGAACGCGCCGGCCCTTTGCAAGGAGGACGCCTACATCCAGCACTGGGCCGCGATCCCGAAGGAACTGACGACCAACCACTCGTTGCCGCTGAACCCGGTCCAGGTCGACGACGGCGACACGACCGTCACGTGCCAGGCCTACAAGTTCCACAAGAGTCCGCCGCTGTCGGCGTTGACCTCGATGTTCGTCCACGGCGGCCTGTTGCACCTGCTCGGCAACATGCTTTTCCTGTTCATCTTCGGCAACAACGTCGAGGACCGGTTCGGACGGGTCGGTTTCACCGCGTTCTACCTCTTGTGCGGGTACACGTCTGCCTACGCGTTCGCCTTCACCCAACCCCACTCGACCGACCCGCTGATCGGTGCCTCCGGGGCGATCGCGGGGGTGTTGGGTGCCTATTTGTGGCTGTACCCGAAGGCCAAGGTGATCGCGTTGGTGCCGTTCCTGCTGTTCCTGCCATTGCAACTGCCTGCCTGGTTGGTCCTCGGGAGCTGGTTCCTGCTCCAGGCCCTGTACGCGCACGGCAGCGTGGTCTCCAGCGGTGGGGTCGCCTACGTGTCGCACGTGGTGGGATTCGGGATCGGACTGCTGTTGACCATCCTGTACATCGGAAACCAGCGTGAGGTTCCGGAGAGACGAGGGGTGAGGCTGCGGTGATTACCGCGATCGTGCTGATCAAGGCCGACGTCGGCGCGGTGCCGGAGGTCGGCGAGGCCATCGCCCAGCTGCCCGCGGTCAGCGAGGTGTACTCGGTGACCGGGGAGCACGACCTGATCGCGATGGTGCGGGTGCATCAGCACGACGAGCTGGCCGACGTGATCCCCGGCCTGCTCAACCGCACCCCCGGGGTGGTCTCCACCGAGACCCACATCGCGTTCCGGACGTACTCCCGGCACGACCTCGAGGCCGCGTTCGCGATCGGGCTGGAGTAGCCGTCAGCGGCCGGCCCGGCTGCGGGTAGCGGCGATCCAACGCTCCAGCGCGGCCGCGGCCGCCCCGGAGTCGACCGACTCGGCCGCAACCCGCAGCCCGCTCGCCATCCGCTGCACCAGCGGCTCCGGGCCGCGATCCAGCATCGCCAACGCCGCCGCCGCGTTCAGCAGCACGGCGTCGCGCACCGGACCGACCTTCCCGGCCAGCAGGTCGCGGACCGCGGCGGCGTTGAACTTCACGTCGCCGCCGCGCAGCGCGCCGGGATCCGAACGGGGCACCCCGAGCACGGTCGGGTCCAACGATCCGGGCGTGACCGTCCCGGAGCGCACCTCCCAGTAGCTGGAGGTGGCCGCGGTGCTGAGTTCGTCCAGGCCGTCGTCGCCGCGGAACACCAGTGCCTCGACCCCACGCCCGGCCAGCACCCCGGCCATCACCGGGGCCATCCGCCGCTCGGCGACCCCGAGGGCCTGGAAACCGGGCCGAGCCGGGTTTCCCAGCGGCCCGAGGAAGTTGAACATCGTCGGCACGCCCAACTCCCGGCGCGGACCGGCGGCGTGCCGCAGCGCCGGGTGGAACACCGGAGCGAAGCAGAACGTCACCCCGGCCTCGATCGCCACGGCAGCCACCTCCGCGGGCGGCAGGTCCAGCGCAACCCCGAGCTCCTCGAGCACGTCGGCGGTGCCGCACGAGGACGACGCCGCACGGTTGCCGTGCTTGACCACCCGGGCCCCGGTGCCGGCGACCACGATCGTGGCCATCGTCGAGATGTTGACGGTGTGCGCCTGGTCCCCCCCGGTGCCGACGATGTCGACGATGTCCCCCGGGACCTCGATCAGCGTCGCCCGGCCCAGCATCGCCCGGGTCAGGCCTTCGAACTCCGCCACGGTCTCGCCCTTGGCACGCAGCGCAACGGCGAACCCGGCGATCTGCGCCGCGGTGGCGTCGCCGCCCATGATCTGGTCCATCGCCCAGGCGGTGTCCTCGGCCGCCAGGTCCTCGTGGCGCAGCAACGCCCCGAGCACGCTCGACCAGCTGCGGGTCACCGAACCCGCCGACTCACAGAGACACTTTCGCTTACGCTCCTCGAGCCGGGGCCGACAGCCGACGACGCATCAACGACGCCACCGCGTCCGCGACCGCGATCGGGTCCAACGGGTGCGAGGTGACCGCATCGGCCCGCGACCAGGTCGCCAGCCAGGCGTCCTGCGGCCGGCCGATCAGGACCAGCACCGGCGGGCAGCGGTAGATCTCGTCCTTGAGCTGACGGCACACGCCCATGCCGCCGGCGGGCACGGCCTCACCGTCGAGCACGGCCACGTCGATACCGCCGGCGTCCATCGCGGCTATCACGGCAGGCTCGGTCGCGCACTCCAGGATCTCCACCCGCGGCAGTTCCGGGGCCGGACGGCGGCCCAGCGCCATCCGCACGCCGGTCCGCGTGTTCACGTCGTCGCTGTAGACCAGGACCTTCATCGTGGTCTCGACCCGCTCCTGCGCACCCGACACTGCAACGCCCCTACTGTGCTGTTTGTCGACGCGGAATGACCGGCCAGATGCTACCGAGGCCCCTGCTCGGCCGCTTGCGCCAGCCGAGCATTCAGGGCCGCGCGCGCGGCGTCCTCGGCCTCCAGGCGGTCCAGCCGGCGGTCCTCCCGGCGGGCCTCGCGCTGGCTGGCGCGCAACCACTGGTTGAACAGCGCGGCGAACACGACAACGCCGACGAGGTCGCCGCTGCTCCACAGCAGACCGCCCGCGATGTGCTGGTCCGACAGCGGCGACGGCCCCCAGGTGCGGTGCTGCGAGAGGTACCAGTCCCCCGCGATCAGCGTGTTCATCGACATGATCGCAACGCCCATCCAGGCGTGGAACGGCAACGTGAGGAAGGCCGAGATCACCCGCAACGGATAGCTGGGGCGGCGCGGCAAGGGGTCGATGCCCAGCAGCGGGACGTACCAGAGGCAGCCGATCAGCACGAAGTGCAGGTGGCTCAGGTCGTGCAGCCAAGGGTGGCGCAGCGTCTGCTCGTAGAGGCCGCTGAAGTACAGCGCGAACGGGGTGGCGATGAACAACCCACCGGCGAGGACCGGGAATGTGAGAATCGCCACTACTCGGGAGTGCACCACGGTCAGCAGCCAGCGGCGCGGCCGCTTAGGGAGCGTCCGCAGCGCGAGCGTCACCGGGGCGCCCAGCGCGATGAACACGGGCGTGGTCATGGCCAGAATCATGTGCTGGACCATGTGGACGGAGAGCAGGACCTCGTCGTAGGTACCGATCGAGGAGCAGGTCGCGATCAGGGCCGAACCCAACGCCCCGACGACAAAAGCCAGGGTCCGGCCCACCGGCCAGGCGTTCCCGGCACGCTTCAGGCGATACACGCCCCACAGGTAGAGCGCGGCGGCGACCTCGATCGTGATCAGCGGCACGGGCTCGAACGACCAGGCCGTCAGCCACCTTGACCCAGTCAGCGGAGCGGTCGGCAGACCGCCGCCGGCATGAGCCTGGAGCAAAGCCACGAACACACCCAGAGGCTAGCTCTTCAACACGACCGCCCCGGTCACGGGAGAGGACCCGGTCGCACGGTCGCAATCCTTGCGCCGACACCGACACACATTGTCCCGGACACGGGCAACCCGGTCACGAATGACAACCGGCGGGGCGCAATAATGCGGCCGTGGCGACCGCAACCGCATCTCTCGAGACTCCGCCGGCACACGGCGCAGTCAACCGCCCGAACATGGTCAGTGTCGGGACGATCGTCTGGCTCTCCAGCGAACTGATGTTCTTCGCGGCTCTGTTCGCGATGTACTTCACGATCCGCTCCGTCACCGGGACAACGAACTGGCCGCCGGCTGACGTGCACCTGAACCTGCCGTTCGCCTCGGTCAACACATTCGTGCTGGTCTCCAGCTCCTTCACCTGCCAGGCCGGTGTGTTCGCGGCCGAGCGCGGCGACGTCGAGAAGCTGCGGATGTGGTTCGTGATCACGTTCCTGATGGGCGCGTTCTTCGTTGCCGGTCAGGCCACGGAGTACACCCAGCTGACCAACGAGGGCGTGACGATGACCTCGTCGGCCTACGGCTCGATCTTCTACCTGGCCACCGGTTTCCACGGCCTCCACGTGACGATGGGACTGTTCGCCTTCCTGGTCGTGCTCGGTCGAACGTTCGCAGCGCGCCGCTTCACCCACGAACAGGCCACCACGGCGATCGTGGTCTCGTACTACTGGCACTTCGTCGACGTCGTCTGGATCGCCTTGTTCGGCGCGATCTACCTCCTGCAGTAGGCAGTGTTGGTCAGCTGCCCGCCCCGCTCATTCGCCAGATCGGAACGAACTTGAAAGTCATCGGTCGGCTCTCCACCCGGCGCCGCCACCCGTTGGCCGCATTCGTCGTGGTGCTGCTCGCCCTGGGAATGGTCGGTGCGCTGTACGCCACCTTCGCGCCGTCCGGTTCGGCCGAAGCAGCGTCCGGTCCCAAGTCCTTGGCGATCCAAGAAGGCAAGGGCCTGTTCATCACCAGCTGCTCGACCTGCCACGGTCTCAACGCCGAGGGCAGCAGCGACGGCCCGCCGTTGATCGGTGTCGGCGCCGCTGCCGTCGACTTCCAGGTGGGCACGGGCCGGATGCCCGCGCAGTCGAAGGAAGCGCAGGAGCCGCGCAAGCAGGTGTTCTTCAACTCCGACGAGGCCTCGGCGCTGGCCGCCTACGTCGGGTCGCTGGCCCCGGGACCGGCGATCCCCACCTCCGACCAGTACGCCACCGACGGCGACCTGCAGGAGGGCGGGCAGATCTTCCGCACCAACTGCGCCTCCTGCCACAACTTCGCCGGTGACGGCGGGGCACTGACCTACGGCAAGTACGCCGTCGGCCTGCAGGCGACCACGCCGAAACACATGTACGAGGCCATGCTCACCGGCCCGCAGGCGATGCCGATCTTCAACGACGGCGCGCTGACCCCGGCTCAGAAGAAAGACGTCGTCACCTACCTGGCCCGGATGCAGAAGCAGCCGGACCCGGGCGGCAACGCGCTCGGTCGACTCGGTCCGGTGACCGAAGGTCTGCTGCTGTGGACCATCGTGCTCGGGGCGCTGATCGGCGTGGCGGTGTGGTTGGGAGCCAAGGCCAAATGAACGAGCACACCGACGACGGCCACGGCGCCGAGTTGGCACACCTGGTCGACGACCCGTTCGCCGACCCGGGCCTGCACCACGGCGAGCCGCGCCGCACCGATGTCGACGAGCGCGCCGCCAAGCGCGCGGAGCGACAGGTCGCCGCGCTCTTCGGACTGAGCACGGTGGCCACCGTCGCCTTCGTCGTCTGCTTCGTCGCGATCGACCCGCACACGGTGCTGCGCGTGCTGGGACTCGGCAAGGTCAGCGCGATGAACTTCGCGCTGGGCATCACGCTGGCGATCTCCATGCTGGGCATCGGTTTCGGGCAGATCCACTGGGCCCGCAAGCTGATGAACTCCGAGGAGATGGTCCAGGAGCGGCACCCGATGAAGTCCTCGGCGGCCGACACCGCCGAGGTGTTGGAAATGGCCAAGGCCGGTGCCGCGGACTCCGCACTGCCCCGCCGCAAGCTCATCTGGATGTCGTTGGCCGGCGCGATGGCCGCCTTCCCGGTGACCCTGATCATTCCGCTGCGCGACCTCGGTCCGCTGCCCAAGAAGACGCTGCTCTCCACGGTCTGGGCCGACCCGAAGCGGCGTCAGCTCGTCCAGGCCAACAGCGGTGCCCGCGTCCGGCCGGAGGACATGGAAGCCGGATCGTTGATGTCGATCCACCCCGGCGGCGGTGAGATCACCCAGGAGGAACTCGCCAAGGCCGCCGTGATGATCATCCGGATGCGGCCCGAGGAGGTCCTCAACCAGGCCGAGGCCAACAAGGGCTACCAGGGCATCATGGCCTTCTCCAAGATCTGTAGCCACGCCGGTTGCCCGCTGGGCCTCTACGAGCACAGCACGCACCACATGCTCTGCCCGTGCCACCAGTCCACCTTCGACCTCGCCAAGGGCGGGAAGGTGATCTTCGGGCCTGCCGCGCGCAACCTGCCGCAGTTGGCCATCACGGTCGACAAGGACGGCTACCTGGTCGCCGAGCGCGACTTCGACGAGCCCGTCGGCCCGAGCTTCTGGGAGCGGTCATGAGGGAGCGCAGCGAGCGAACCAATAAGCACAGCGTCCTCGTGCCTCATCGGTCGAGCGAGCGAGGAACGAGCGAGGTCGACCGATGAGTAGTCCGGCGGCGAAGATCGGTGGCGGGGTCGCCACCTACCTCGACGAGCGCATCGGGTCCAACGCCGGTGCCAAGAGGAACCTGCGCAAGGTGTTCCCCGAGCACTGGTCGTTCATGCTCGGCGAGATCGCGCTCTACAGCTTCATCATCTGCCTGCTGTCCGGCACGTACCTGACGCTGTTCTTCCAGCCCAGCATGAACGAGGTCGCCTACCACGGCTCCTACGTGCCGTTGCAGGGCATCTCGATGTCCCAGGCCTACGAGTCGACAATTCGCATCTCGTTCGACGTCCGCGGTGGCCTGCTGATGCGGCAGATCCACCACTGGGCCGCACTGATCTTCGTCGCGGCGATCGTGGTGCACCTGTTCCGGATCTTCTTCACCGGCGCGTTCCGCAAGCCGCGGGAACTCAACTGGTTGATCGGCAACGGCCTTCTTACCCTCGCCCTGCTGGAAGGATTCGCCGGCTACTCACTGCCCGACGACCTGCTCTCCGGCACGGGTCTGCGGATCTTCATGGCCGTGATCGCCTCGGTCCCCGTGGTCGGCACCTACCTGAGCTTCTTCATGCTCGGCGGCGAGTTCCCCGGGCAGGACGTCATTCCACGCCTGTTCGTCGCCCACGTCCTCCTCGTCCCCGGCATCATCCTGCTGCTGATCACGATGCACCTGATGCTGGTCGTCGTGCAGAAGCACACCCAGTTCCCCGGACCGGGCCGCACCAACGAGAACGTCGTCGGGTTCCCGCTCATGCCGGTCTACATGGCCAAGGCGGGCGGCTTCTTCTTCGTCGTGTTCGGCCTCTGCGCCCTGCTCGGCGGCATCGCCCAGATCAACCCGATCTGGTTGTACGGCCCCTACTATCCGGACCAGATATCCGCCGGCTCACAACCGGACTGGTACATCGGGTTCCTCGAGGGCTCGCTACGTGCGATGCCGAACCTGGAGACCCACCTCTGGGGCCACACGGTCATGTGGAACATCTTGGTCCCGGCAGTGATCCTGCCCGGGATCATGATGACCCTGTTGGCGGTCTATCCGTTCATCGAGGCGTTCGTCACCAGTGACAAGCGGGAGCATCACCTGCTCGACCGGCCCCGCGACAACCCGGTCCGCACGGCGCTGGGCGCGATGTCGATCGCGTTCTACGGCTTGCTGTGGATGAACGGCGGCAACGACCTCATCGCCTACGCCTTCCACACCGAGATCAGCTACGTCACCAGGTTCACGCAGGTCGCGTTGATCGTCGTGCCACCGATTGTGTTCAAGGTGACCAAACGCGCTTGCCTGGGCCTGCAGCGCAAGGATCTCGCCCGGGTCCTGCACGGCCGGGAGACGGGCATCATCAAGCGCCTGCCCAACGGCGAGTTCATCGAGATCCACGAGCCGATCAGCGCCGAGCAGCGGTTCAAGCTGATGGCCCGGCTCGACCACCCGGCGATCGATGCCGGCCCGGCCACCGACGCCGACGGCATCCCGGCCCCGGCCGCGGGCGTCAACAAGGTCCGCGCCCGGCTCTCGCGCTTCTGGTACGCCGACCGGCTGCCGAAGCCGAGCGCCGAGGAGTACGCGGAGCTCACCAGCGGCCACGGGGACCACGGCCACCACTGAGCCAGACCCGAAGAAGGGGCGGCGTCCACCTGGACGCCGCCCCTTCTCGCAAGTTGTGCTGGGTCCGGGGGCTTCGCCGGGCGCCTCCGGAGCCCCACCGTTTGACGTCGTCGACGTTTACAGCAGCGTGTCGGCCGTTATTTCGGCTGACAAGCTGCCGTAACGGTCGACGACGTTTCCGGGTGGAGGCCTCGTGCCTCAGCGGGACAGCGAGGTCTTGCGGGCCGGCTCGGGCGTGGCCGTCGGTGTCGGGGTGTCCGTGGCTGCCGGTTGCGGCGCCGACGAGGGCCCGCCGACGCTGCTCGGGGCAACCGGCGCGTCCGGCGACTGCGGGGACGTGAGACTGCCGGGATCGCCGCCGGTGGGGCTGTCCGGACCCGCAGCCTCGTGCGGCAGGGCGCTGCCGGAGAGCCAGTCGCTCCAGGACAGGTTCCAGTCGCCGTAGCCGTTGCGCAGCTCCATCTTGCGCGGCGAGCCGTTCACCTTGATGATGTCGCCGACCATCGAGTGCTCGTAGTACCACTTCGCGTCGGACGTGCTCATTCCCACGCAGCCGTGGCTGACGTTGGCGCGGCCGTGGTTGTTGCCCTGCCACGGCGCGGCGTGCAGGAACTCGCCGCTCCAGGTCATTCGCACGGCGTACTTCACCTTCAGGTCGAAGTAGTCCGGCGAGGTCTTCGGGATGCCGATCGAGGTGCCGACCATGTGCTTCTCGCGCTCCATGCCGAGCACGACCTTGATGCCGCCGCGGGTCAGGTAGTGCTTCTTGCCGGTGCTGACCTTGACCGTGCGGATCAGCTTGCCGTCGCGGATGACCTGCAGCTGGTGGGTCTTCACGTCGACCACGGTGATCTGGGAGCGGCCGACGGTGAAGGCGATCGTGCGGTTTGCGTCGCCGTAGCGGCCGCCGCCGACGGCGAGATCCTTCAGGTCGGTGTGCAGCACGACCTTGGTGTTGGCCGGCCAGTACTGCTCGGGTCGGTAGTGAATGACGTCGTCGCTGATCCAGTGCCAGGCGCCGACCACCGGTTTGGAGGTATCCACCCGCAGGTGGCTCTCGACCGCTGCCCGGTCGACGATCGGGTGGGAGAACTGGACGGCGATCGGCTGGCCGACGCCCACCGTCATCCCGGCCAGCGGACTGACCCAGGCCTGGACGACGTTGTTGTCCTTGATCGTGGCGAACGAGGACTTGTTGACGAACGGGTGGCCGCGGTCGTCGGCGCCGCTCACCTCGAACGTGTACTGCTTGCCGGCGGTCAGCGGCCCGGTGGCGTGCCAGGAGACGCCGTCGGCGGCGAGCGTGCCGGGCACCTCGCGACCGGTCAGGTCGTGCAGCGCGGCGCTGACGATCTTCCCGCGGGCCACGGACAGCGCTGGGGTGAAGTCGGTCGGCACGGTGGCGGTGCCGGCGGCCGGGGTGGTCGTCAGGACCGCGGAGACCGGCTTGGGGGACGCTTCACCGGCAATGACGCCGGAGGCCTGCGGGGCGGTCGAGGTCGTCGCCCCGCAGGCGCTCAGCGCGACAACCGCACAGCTTCCCAGGACAGCACCTCGCAGGACCCGCCGCGGGCGCTGATGACGCCCCCCGCCGCTCGCCTGCATATCTCACCCTGACCAGTCCGGGCGCTTTGAGGACGCCGATCGCACACGCCACGCATTCGGTGGCCCTTCGGTGCCGCACCGCAAATACGTGCGCAGCCGTTCGGGCCAAAGCTTACGTTCCGAATTCGGATCGGGGGGCGGGTCGGATTTGTTACCAACCCCACCGATTGCGCTGTCTCTGGCGTGTCTTGACCGAAATCAGTGAGCGTGCTCGCCGCGGTAGTACTCGAAGCAGAATCCGAAGGCGGACAGCGCGAAGGCGGGCACCGCCAGGATGAACATCCACCAGCCGATGACGATGCCCAGGAAGCCCATCGCACCGCTCGCGGCCAGCGCCAACGGCCACCAGCTGTACGGGCTGTAGAAGCCCTGCTCGCCGGCGCCGTCCTCGATCAGGGCGTTGCGGTCGTCCTCGGGGCGCGCGTCGATGCGGCGAGCGGTGAACAGGAGGTAGAAGGCGACCAGCGAGCACAGGCCGAAGGTCATGACCAGTGCTGCCGTGCCCGTCGGGTCCTGCGAGTAGTGCCAGTAGATCGGGATGACCGGAGCGACGAAGATGCCCATCCCGGCGAAGACGTTTCCTTCGACCTTCACTTTGTTAGTGCCTCTCGCCCTCGGGCCCGGAGACGTCCGGCTCGCCGTAGATCTCCTCCAGCAGCGTGGCGCCCTGGCCACTGTGGTGTGTGTGCGAGCCGACCAGCTCGGGGTGGTGCAGGTCGAACGCCGGGCTTTCGGAGCGGATGCGCGGCATCGACAGGAAGTTGTGCCGCGGCGCCGGGCAGCTCGTCGCCCACTCCAGGGAACGGCCCCAGCCCCACGGGTCGTCCACGGTGACCCGCGGAGCCCGCCTGGTGGTGATGACTACGTTGAGCAGGAACGGGATCGTGGACAGGCCGAGAACGAAGGCCCCGATCGACGAGATCGTGTTCAGCGTCGTGTAGCCGTCGCTGGCCAGGTAGTCCGCATACCGGCGGGCCATGCCCTCGGCGCCGAGCCAGTGCTGCACCAGGAACGTGGTGTGGAAGCCGAAGAACAGCATCCAGAAGTGGATCTTGCCCAAACGCTCGTCGAGCATCTTGCCGGTCATCTTCGGCCACCAGAAGTAGAACCCGGCGAACATCGCGAAAACGACCGTCCCGAACACCACGTAGTGGAAGTGCGCCACCACGAAGTACGAGTCGGACAGCGGGAAGTCCAGCGGCGGCGCGGCCAGGATGATCCCGGTCAGGCCGCCGAACAGGAACGTGACGAGGAAGCCGATGGCCCAAAGCATCGGGGTGTCGAACGTGAGCGCCCCGCGCCAGATCGTGCCGACCCAGTTGAAGAACTTCACCCCCGTGGGCACCGCGATCAGGAATGTCATGAACGCGAAGAAGGGCAGCAACACTCCGCCTGTCACGTACATGTGGTGCGCCCAGACGCTCACCGAAAGCGCCGCGATCGACAGCGTCGCGAAAACCAGACCCTTGTAGCCGAAGATCGGCTTGCGGCTGAACACCGGCAGGATCTCGGTGATGATGCCGAAGAACGGCAGGGCGATGATGTAGACCTCGGGATGCCCGAAGAACCAGAACAGGTGTTGCCAGAGCAAGGCGCCGCCGTTCGACGCATCGAAGACGTGGGTCCCGATCTTGCGATCGGCCTCGAGCACCAGCAGCGCACCGGCCAGGACCGGGAAGGCGATCAGCACCAGGATCGAGGTCACCAGCACGTTCCAGGTGAAGATCGGCATCCGGAACATGGTCATGCCCGGCGCCCGCATGCACACGATCGTGGTGACGAAGTTGACGCCACCGAGGATCGTCCCGAAGCCAGCCAATGCCAGGCCCATGATCCACAGATCCGCGCCGACGTTCGGCGAGTGCACCGCGTCGGTCAGCGGGGTGTAGGCGAACCACCCGAAGTCGGCCGGGCCGCCCGGGGTGATGAAGCCCAGCATCAGGATCGTCCCGCCGAACAGGAACAGCCAGTAGCTGAACATGTTCAGCCGCGGGAAAGCCACGTCCGGTGAGCCGATCTGCAGCGGCATGATCACGTTCGTGAAGCCGACGAACAGGGGCGTCGCGAACAGCAGCAGCATGATCGTGCCGTGCATCGTGAACAGCTGGTTGAACTGGTCCTCCGTCACGAACTGCAGGCCCGGCCGGGCCAGCTCCGCCCGCATGATCATGGCCATCAGGCCGGCGATCATGAAGAACACGAACGAGGTGACCAGGTACAGGTAACCGATCTTCTTGTGATCGGTGGTGGTCACCCACTCGATGATTGCCGCGCCCAACGTGCGCTTGCGCTCACGTGGGATAGCCGCAACCCGCAGGGTTTGGTCCGCGGTGGTCACTTGGTTCTCTCCTCCGGCGGCGGGGGGATCGACGGGTCCCCGAGGGTGTAGGCGCGCTCGCGGTCCGCGGCACTGTTGACCACGCCCTGCCACAGGTTGCCAGTCTGCCCGGCGGCTCGCAGTGCGGCCTCGTGCGCCTGGTAGTCAGCCTGCGAGACGACGTGGACCGAGAACAGCATCCGGGAGTGGTAGGTCCCGCACAGCTCGGCGCACTTGCCCTCGTAGACGCCGATCTTGTTCGGCGTCAGCTGGAAGGTGTTCTCCTTGCCCGGGAACACATCCATCTTGAACAGGAAGGCCGGGATCCAGAACGAATGGATCACGTCGGGCGAGGTGAGAACGAACCGAACCGTCTCGTTGACCGGCAGCCACAGTTGCGGCAGTTGGGCCGGAGTGCCGACGTCGTAGGCCTGGTCGGTGACGTAGTTGAAGGTCCAGCTCCACTGCCGACCGACGACGTTGACCGTCTCGTCCGGCTTCTTCTTCAGGTCCAGGATGTTCGACTCGTCGCGGGCGGTGAAGAAGAACAGGACCGCGACGATGATGAACGGGATGACGGTGTAGAGGACTTCGATCGGCAGGTTGTACCGGCTCTGGATCGGGATGTGGTCCTCGGACTTCTTCCGGTGGAACACGCAGGCCCACAGGATCAGACCCCAGACCACGCCGCCGACGATCAGCGCGGCGAGCCAGGAGCCCTCCCACATGAGCATGATCTGCGGCGACTCCTTGGTCGCGGGGTTGGGGAACGCCAGGTTCGGCAGATGGGTCGTGTCGCATCCGGTGCAGGTGAGCAGCACGAATGCCAACGCGGCGCCGATGCCAAAGGCCCGGCGGGGGCTGCGGGGCCGCCTGTGCGGCGGCGGACCGAAGGGACGCAACGCGGGCCTTTCCGATCAAGACCGAGCAAATCGGCGCAGCGGACCAAGGGCACCAAAAACCCCGGATCTTGCGCGCGCAGCCTACTCCGGGTGCGGTTGTGACCTGCGCGCAGGTCCGTTCATGTCGCGCGGGGTCGGGTGAACGAAACTAGGCACGGCTGCGTCCTTGAGGCACCTGCGCGACACCACGGCAAGCAGAACTGGAGTGGCCCATGAGACGGATCGGACGCTGGATCGCCGGCGGCCTGGCCGCGACGCTGCTCGGCGGGTGTGGTTCGGCGGCCGAGACCGCGAGCCCGGTCACCGCCGGCCCCGCTCCGACCGCCGAGGAACCGGGCGCCCTGGCGGTGGCGGCCCAACGGTTGCCGGCCGCCGGCGGGGCACCGGTTTCGGCGACGGTCGCCGGGCTGGACGCCTTCGCGGCCCGCTTCGCCGAGGCGGCGCAGGCGCCGGGGCAGAACCTGGTGTTCTCGCCGCTGAGCATTGCCGAGGCGTTCGCGATGCTCGACGTGGGCGCGGCCGGCAACACCGCGAAGCAGATCGAGACGACTCTCGGCCTGCCGACCGGTTTTGCGACCGCGTTCAACGCCCTGACCAGCCAGTTGGTCACCGGTGACATCGCCCCGCCGACGTCGACCCCGACTCCGACTCCGACTCCGACGGGCGACACCGAACCGCAACGGCCAGTGTTGACCGTGACGAACGGCCTGTTCGCCAAGTCCGGCTACGCCTATCAGCCGGCGTTCCTGCGGACGCTGGTCGAACAGTTCGGCAGCCACGTGCAGACCCTGGACTTCAGCAATCCGCAGGCCGCGGCCGCCGCCATCAACCAATGGGCCGCCCAGCACACCGCGGGACGGATCACGAAGGTGTTCGACCAGCTCGACCCGGCGACCCGACTGGTCCTGGCGAACGCGGTCTACCTGAAGGCGAGTTGGACCAAAGCATTCGACGACGCCGGCAGCCAGAACTTCCAAGTTGCCGGGAATCCGGTCCAGCTGCCGATGATCAGCAAGTCCTCGAACTTCGGGTACGCGACCGGATCGGGCTGGCAGGCCGTGACGCTGCCGTACTTCGGCGGGAGCCTGGCGATGCGGGTGATTCGGCCCACAGGCACCAACAACCCGGGCGACCTGCTGAAGCCCGCGGTTCTGGCCGCGGCCGGCGTGACGAAGCCCACTGCGGTGAACGTCACGATGCCGCAGTGGCAGTTCGACAGCGCCCCGGATCTGAAAGCCCTGATGGAGAAGTTGGGCGTGACCGACTGTTTCGACCCGGCCCGGGCCAACCTGAGCGGCGTCTCGACGGAAGGTCTCTACGTCGACCAGGCGATCCATCGGGCGACGATCTCCGTGGACCGCTACGGCACCGAAGCCGCGGCGGTGACCGCCCTCTCGGTCGTGCCTCTGTCGGGGGTCGTCTCGCCCACGCCCCCGGTGAACTTCACCGTCGACCGGCCGTTCTTGTTCGAGATCGTGGACACCAAGACCTCGGCGCCGCTGTTCCTGGGGACGGTCGCGGACCCGCGGGCACACTAGGGAGGTGACCTCGCCCGACGGCTACCTGGACGCGGCCTCGACCGAGCCGCTGCACCCGGCGGCCCGGGAGGCCTGGTTGGCCGCGGTCGAGGCGGGGTGGGCGGACCCGGCGCGGTTGTACCGCGACGGCCGCCGGGCCCGGATGCGGCTGGACGCGGCCCGGGAGATCGTCGCGGAGGTCATCGGCGCCACCCCCGGCGAGGTCAGCTTCACCGCCTCCGGCAGCGCCGCGCTCCAACTCGGCATGCTCGGCGTCCTGCGCGGCCGGGCCCGGGTCGGCAACCGACTGGTCGTCTCGCGGGTCGAGCACTCCGCGGTCCTGCACACCGCGGCCCGGCACGCGGCGGACGGCGGCGAGGTCGAACTGGTCGACGTCGAGGCGAGCGGACGGGTCGAGGCGGCGGCGTTCGTCCGCGCGCTGCACCCCAGCACAGCGCTGGCCTGCCTCCAGAGCGCGAACCATGAGGTCGGCACGGTCCAACCGGTGGACGCGGTGGCCACCGCCGCGATCGCCAACGAGGTGCCGCTGCTGGTCGACGCCGCGCAGACGCTGGGTCGGCTGCCGGTGCCGTTCGGCTGGGCGGTGCTCTGTGCCAGCGCGCACAAGTGGGGCGGGCCGCCCGGCGTCGGGGTGCTCGCGCTGCGCCGCTCGGCCCGCTGGCGGTCGCCGGCGCCGGAGACCGAGCGGGAGTCCGGGCGGGTGGCCGGTTTCGAGAACGTCCCGGGGATCTGCGCCGCCGCGGCGGCGTTGGCTGCGGTGGCGGGCGAGGCGGAGGCCGAGAACGCCCGCCTGCGTCGGTTGACCGACCGCATCCGGGCGGCCGCGGCCGCGCTCCCGGACGTGGTCGTGCACGGCGACCCGGACCACAGCCTGCCGAACCTGCTCACGTTCTCCTGCCTCTACGTCGACGGTGAGGCGTTGCTCACGGAACTGGATCGCGCCGGCTACGCGGTCAACTCGGGTTCCTCGTGCACCGCGCAGACGCTGCGCCCCAGCCACGTCCTGGAGGCGATGGGGGTGCTGTCCCACGGGAACGTGCGGGTCTCGCTGCCCCGCGGCGTCACCGAGGCGACCGTCGACGGTTTCCTCGCTGTGCTGCCCGGCGTGCTGGAGCGGCTGCGGGCGCTGGCCGGGGTCCACGGGCTGTGACCGTCGCGTTGACTCTCGACGTGCTGGGCCGCCGCTGCCCGGCACCGATCATCGAACTCGCGAAGCACATCGGCGATGTGTCGATCGGCGAACTCGTCTGCGTGCTGGCCGACGACCCGGCCGCGGCCCTGGACATCCCGGCCTGGTGCGGGATGCGCCGGCAGGACTGGGTGGGGCCGTGCGCCGGACCCGACGGCGCCCCGGGTTACCTGGTGCGCCGGGCACGCTGAGGCTCAGGAACTGGGCTGCGGAGGCGGCGGGAACTGCCGGGTGTCGTTCGTCGAACGGTGCAGCAGGACGTAGTTGCCCTGTTTGAACACCTGGACGTAGCCGAGGTGCAGCGCGACGTTCTCCATCCGCCGCTGGTCGTCGAGGGAGTCGAACGGCCAGTTCAACGGATCGGCGTCCTCGAGCGCGAGGTACTCCGGATTCGGTCGCGAGGGCGCCCAACCGAAGACCGTCACCTGATCGCGGGATGTCAGCTGCGGCACCAGGCGGTTGGAGGCGGCCACCCACACCCCGGGAGGCACCTGGGCGAGCATGGCGCGGGCGTCGGTGACCCGGGACTCGTGCCGCCACGTGTCCGGCTCGACCACCGACCAAAGTGGGTGTGCCGGCACGAGCGCCAGCGTGACACCCGCGGACAGGGCCAAGGCCTCCCGCGTCCGCGTCGCGGCCTGTGCCGGGGACCAACGCCGCATGGTGTCGATGAGGGCGCCGAACACGATCGGCATCAGCGCCGCGTTGTAGTGGAACTGGGTGCCCCAGTACGGCCAATTGCTCGAGCCGAATCGCCACAGCAGCGTCGGCACCACCAGCAGGGTCAGCCGCGACCGCAGCGCCAGCAACGCGGTCGGCGCCACGAGCATGAGCATCGTGACGACCTTGTCCTGGGGCTGGAACAGCCCGACCGTGTAGGCGCGCACGAACGGCCAGAGCAAGTGCGGCGAGGTCGCGTGGTGGGCGACCCGCCAGGCGGCGAAGGTGTGGCCCGGCACGAAGTGCGGGATGATCACCAGCATCTCGACGGCGCTGGCCGCGATCCCGACAGCGGCGGTGGCCAGCCCCAGGCGCCGTCGGCCGGCCCAGGCCACCAGCCCGCCAAGAACCGCGACAGTGACGCCGAGATCCTCCTTCACCAGCAGCATCGGCAGCGCCCAGGCGACTGCCGCGCCGTACCGCTGGTCGATCAGGGCCACCACGCTGCACGCCGTCAGCGGCACCGCGAACGCGACCTCGTGGAAGTCGAACCCGACGGTCTCGGCGATCCCCCACGACAGTCCGTAGCCGGCCGCGACCACGACCGCGGCACGCCTGCTGAGCAACCGCTGCGCGCAGCTCGCCAGCGGGACCACGGCCACCGCCAACAATGCGGCCTGGACCACCAGCAGCGTGATCGGCGTCGGGAACAGCCGGTAGAACGGGCCGATCAATGCCAGCACCGGGGAGAAATGGTCGCCGAGCTGATTCATCCCCGGGCCCTCGAGCTCGACGATCGGCCACCCGAGGTGCGCCCAGCCGCGTACCGCCTGCTCGTTGAGCCCGAGGTCGAAACCGCTGCTGAGGATCCGCTGGTGCAGCCGGATCGAGACCGTCGCGTAGAGCGCGAACAGGGCCACCGCGGTCGCCCAGATCCAGGCGATGTCGGAGCGGGCCGGAACGCTCACCGGGATGCGGAACCGACCGGTCGGGCGGGATGCGGGCAGGCCGTCGGGGCCACGCTTGGTACGCAGATCCGTCGCCACCGCCGACAACCTCCCTCCAGCGCATTCAACCGCATGCCTTCCCCCACCGGGGCTGCCGGACGCGCCGATTCGCGCGTGCCGCGCACGACGCGGCGGCGTGTCTCAGCGGTCGAAAGCCGCCGGCACGGCCAGCTCCAGCGCCACCGACAACCGGCGCAGGTAACTCTCCCGCGGTAGGTCCAGCGCTCCGAGCGAGATCAGGTGCGGGGTGGTCCACTGCACGTCCAGCAGGACCCCGGCACCATCGTCCGGTCCGGTGCGCAGCAGGTCGCAGAGCCCGAGCAGCGCCGCCTTCGAGGCATCGGTCTGCCGGTGGAACATCGACTCGCCCGCGAACAGGCCGCCGATCGAGATGCCGAACAGTCCCCCGGCCAGGGTGCCCCCCGGCGTCCAGGCCTCGATGCTGTGCGCCCAGCCCGTCCGGTGCAGTTCGGCGTAGGCCCGACGCATCTGCCCGTTGATCCAGCCGTGCGGCCGCGTCGGGTCGGCGCAGGCGCGCACCACCTCGTCGAAGACCGTGTTCACCCGGATCTCGAACCGCTTGCGGGTGCGGGTCATCGACCGGGACTGGTGCGCCCGGTCCAGCGGCAGCACCCCCCTCGGGTCGGGCGACCACCAGCCGATGCGGCCGCGCCGGGACAGCGGCATCGGGAACACCCCGCACCGGTAGGCGGCCAGCAGGGTGGCGGGCTCCAGGTCCGCGCCGACCGCCAGCAGGCCGGTGGGATCGGCGATCTCGAGCGGGGGGAACGCCCAGCGCGAGGGGCCGGGATCGAGCCGCACCGACCTCAGCTTCCCCAGCGGCTCGTGTGCCGAACCGTCACAGGACCCGGACGGCCAGGTGCGGTTCGACCTGCGCGGCGGCATCGGCGCCGTACGCGGCGCCCAGGCGGTCCAGGAACCGCTTGTCCGCCAGCTTGTACTCCTGGGGCCCCAGGGTCTCCACGACGTGCGCCGCGAGGGTGGCGCCGACCTGGGCGCTGCGCTCCAGGCCCAGGCCCCAGGAACGGCCGGACAGGAACCCGGCACGGAACGCGTCGCCGACCCCGGTCGGGTCGACGACGTGGTCGACCGGCGTGGCGGCCACGTGGATCGGCTCCTCGCCGCGTGCGGTGACCCGGACGCCGTCGGCGCCGAGCGTGGTGATGCGGACGTCCACGGACGACCCGATCTCGTCGACGGTCCAACCCGTCTTCTTCTCGATCATGGCCGCCTCGTAGGCGTTGGTGAACAAGTACGTGGCGCCCTCGACGAGGTCGCGGATCGCGTCGCCCTCCAGCCACGACAACTGCTGGCTCGGGTCGGCCGCGAACGGGATCCCCTGCTCCCGGCACTCGGCGGTGTGCCGCGCCATCGCGACCGGGTCGTTCGGCCCGATCAGAACCAGGTCCAACCCGCCCAGCCGCTCGGCGATCGGGCCCAGTTCGATCTCCCGCGCCTCACTCATGGCGCCGGCGTAGAACGAGGCGATCTGGGCCTGGTCGCGGTCGGTGGTGCAGACGAACCGGGCGGTGTGCTTCATCTGCGAGATCCGCACCGAGTCGGTGTCGACGCCGTGCCGATCGAGCCAGGCGCGGTACGGCTCGAAGTCCTCGCCGGCCGCGCCGACCAGGACCGGGCGCAACCCCAGGCAACCGAGGCCGAACGCAATGTTGGCGCCCACCCCGCCACGACGCACCTCGAGGTCGTCCACCAGGAACGAGACCGAGATGTTCGACAGCGCCTCGGGGACCAGCGAGTCGGCGAACCGGCCCTGGAAGGTCATCAGGTGGTCGGTGGCGATGGATCCGGAAACGGCAATGCGAGCGAGGCGAGGAGCCGATCGCCCGGATTCGGAACCTGCCGAAGTCTCGAGGCGATCGGCGACGACCGAGCGATTCGTGGGCACTGTCACGGCCAAAACACTACCGTCGCGTAGGTCTGTCGCCGGCGAGCACGACTCCCCTAGCGTGCCCAGAACGGCCACATTCGAGAAATTTGACTGTGCGATCCCGTGATCGCATTTGATTAGGAGTCATGTCATGGCCGACACCGGCACCGCGATCCCCGGTCTGGTCAGACTGGGCAAGGACGCCGAGCAAGTCGCCAATCTCTACCCCCGCCCGACGCAGCCCACCTCGCAGGTGTGGCACGCGTCCCCGGTCGAGATCCCAGCCGGGCTGCGCAAGCTGACCGACGGGCACTGCGGGTACGGCAACTAGCCCGCTCCTGGAAAGCCGAGCAGCTCCACGGCCCAGGGCACGCTTCAGCCCGGCAGCTCCACCTGTGGTGGTGCTGCCGGGCTGAAGTCGTAAATCAGTGGAACGAGTCGCCGCAGGCGCACGAGCCCGCGGCGTTGGGGTTGTCGATCGTGAAGCCTTGCTTCTCGATCGTGTCGACGAAGTCGATGCTGGCGCCGCCCAGGTAGGGAACGCTCATTCGGTCCACGACGACGTTCACGCCGGTGAAGTCCGCCACCACGTCGCCGTCGAGCGCGCGCTCGTCGAAGAACAGCTGGTAGCGCAGCCCGGAGCAACCTCCCGGCTGTACGGCGATTCGAAGCTTGAGGTCGTCGCGACCCTCCTGGTCGAGCAAGTGCCTGACCTTGGCCACCGCAGCGTCGGTGAGGATCACACCGGTCAGGGTGTCGCCGGAAACGGTCATCTGTCTGCTCCTGCGGGTCGATGCTGTCCAGTCCATGCTGACACATGCCTGGAGTGCCGGCGTTCGTCCGGAGCGAATGAGCCCCGTGTGTGCCGGGTCACACCTCTTGCGTCAGGCCTCACGTGGCGACCAATTGCCCGCGACACGAGCCGCAAGAGCCGCCAGATTGTCGAACGCCGGCTCCTGCGCGGCTTGTTCCGAGCCGAGGAACTCGACCAGCGAGTACGCGCCCGCGACGCCGAGCGCGGCCATCTCCCGCCGACCGACCTCGACGCGCCCGGCCAGGACCAGGCACGGGCGGGCATGCTCGCCCGCCGCGGCCGCGACCCCGGCGACGACCTTCCCGGACAGCGACTGCCAGTCGAAGGATCCCTCGCCGGTGACCACCAGGTCGACCGTATTGATCGCCGCGCTCAGCCCGGTCAGTTCGGCGACGGTGGCGATCCCGGCGACCCGTTTGGCGCCGAGCAGCAGCAGCCCAAACCCGAGTCCGCCGGCCGCACCTGCCCCGGGCAGCACGGCGGCCGAGCCTGGCATGTTCAGCCCGACGCCGGGCTGCGCGGCCCGGGCGAAGTGCTCCAGTGCCACGTCCAGCCGTTGCACCACGTCGCCGTCGGCGCCCTTCTGCGGCCCGAACACCGCGCTGGCACCGCGCAGGCCCAGCAGCAGGTTGTCGACGTCGGTGGCGATGCGCAGTTCGACCCCGGCGACCCGTTCCCGGGCCGCCCCCAGGTCCAGGTCGGCCGGGTCCAGGTCGCGCAGGGCTCCGCCGCCGGCCCGCAACAGGGCGCCGGGCTGCGCGCCCAGGGCCGCCAACGCTCCCGCGCCGCCGTCGTTGGTACCGCTGCCGCCGAGCCCGACGACGACCTGCCGGGCGCCGGCCTCGATCGCGGCGGCGAGCAGTTCCCCGACGCCGAACGTGGTGGTCCGTAGCGGGTCCCGGGCAACAGCGGGCACCAGATGCAGGCCGCAGGCCTGCGCCGACTCGACGTAGGCGGTGTCGTCGACCAGCAGAACCTCGGCCGGCACCGGCTCGCCCAGCGGTCCGGTGACCACGTACGTCAGCCGCCGACCGCCCAGCACGGAGGACAGCACGTCGACGAAGCCGGGTCCGCCGTCGGACAGCGGGGCGCACAGCAGTTCGTCATCCGGTGCCACCTGCCGCCACCCGGCCGCAATCGCCTCGGCCGCCTCGACGGCACTCAGAGTTCCGGTGAAGCCGTCGGGGGCGATCAGCACGCGCATCGGGCAATCCTGCACCCCGGGGAAGAGCCTGCCGGAGTTGTCGGTTGTACGTGACAGCATTGACCTTCGTTCTCGCCCCGGGGGTGTCCGTGACCGCGGTTCCACTGACCTTGTTGGTCGGCAGCGCGGCCGACCCGTTCTCCGAGCGCGGTGTCGAGTGCCCGGGTGATCTGCCACCGGCCGCCGACCCCGAGTTGACCGCGCGGGCCGCGGCCGCGAAAGCCGCCCTGGGCGATCGGGTGTTCGTGCTCGGTCACCACTACCAACGCGACGAGGTCATCGAGTTCGCCGACGTGACCGGCGACTCGTTCAAGCTGGCCCGCGAAGCCGCGGCGCAACCGGCGGCCGAGTTCATCGTGTTCTGCGGCGTGCACTTCATGGCCGAGTCCGCGGACATCCTCACGGCGGACTCGCAGCGGGTGATCCTGCCCGACCTGGCGGCCGGCTGCTCGATGGCCGACATGGCCTCGCCCGACCAGGTCGACGACGCCTGGGACGTGCTGAGCGACGCCGGCGTCGCAGCCACGACCGTCCCGGTCTCGTACATGAACTCCTCGGCGGCGATCAAGGCGTTCACCGGTCGCCACGGCGGTACCATCTGCACCTCGTCGAATGCCCGGCGGGCGCTGGAGTGGGCGTTCACCCAGGGCGCGAAGGTGCTGTTCCTGCCCGACCAGCACCTGGGCCGTAACACCGCGGTCCGCGACCTGGGGCTGAGCCTGGACGACTGTGTGGTCTACGACCCGCACCGGCCCGGCGGCGGCCTGATGGAAGGTCAGTTGCGCGACGCCCGGATAATTTTGTGGCGCGGCCACTGCTCGGTGCACGGCCGGTTCACCCTGAAGAACGTGGACGACGTCCGGGCCCGGATCCCCGGGGTGAACGTGCTGGTGCACCCGGAGTGCACCCACGAGGTGGTCAGCGCCGCCGATCAGGTCGGCTCGACCGAGCACATCATCCGGGTGCTGGACGCGGCCCCGGCCGGCTCGGCCTGGGCGGTCGGGACCGAGCTGAATCTGGTCCGCCGACTGGCCGCGGCTCACCCGGACAAGCAGGTCACGTTCCTGGACTCGACCGTCTGCTACTGCTCGACGATGAACCGGATCGACCTGCCGCACCTGGTCTGGACACTGGAGTCGCTGGTGGCCGGCGCGGTGCGCAACGTGATCACCGTCGACCCGGAGACCACCGCGGCGGCCCGCGCCGCACTGGACCAGATGCTCGCCCTGCCTGGGATCTGACGCCGAGGGCGAACTGAGCATGGGCGCGACGAAGGAGCACCCATGCCAGGAGACCGATCTGACTCAGCGTCAGACCTGGGAGGGGCGGGCCACACCCAGGCCGAGCCCGAGGTAGAGCGCCGCGTACTGGCCCGTGGAGTGCAGCGCCGCGTAACGGCTCACCGCCCCACCCTCGACGCACGAGACCGCCCGGTGGCGGACCCCGTTCGCCTCCGCCTCGGCCAGCAACCGGCCGCGACGGATCCGGATGGCCGGGTCGTCGGAGCCGTCGTCCAGGGTCAGCAGCACCGGTCGGGCCTGCGACTCGGTGTCGTACGGGTCGGCGAATGTGTCGTGCCGAGGTGCGGACCGGATCAACGGCATCAGGTGCTCGGCATCGGCAGCAAGCGCGGTACGACCGGTGGCCTTGCGCAGCGCCTCCGCGAACCGTCGTCCGGCCCGAGCGGCCAGCACCGAGCCGCCCCACACCAACGGGGTGGCGTCGGCCAGCAGCACCGCGATGTCCTTGGCCGGGTTGGCCGAGAGGTTGTTGCGCGGCCCGCAGCGCATCGCGGTGTCGACCAGCGCCGTGGCCACCTCCTCGGCGTCTACCTCGGGGCCGAGGCCCAGGCAGTGCAGGGCTTGCAGCGACACGACGGCCACCGCCAGCACGTCGGGGGTCTGGGTCGGCAGCAGCACCGTGGAGCGCCCGGCCGACGTCTCGGCCAGCGGCGAGGTGGCCGGCGCCGAGACCAGCAACCCACAGCCTCGGCGGACCGCCTCGGCTGCGGCGCCGGCCGCCTCGGGGCTGTGCGAACCGGGTGCGATCACCACGACCAGGTCGAGCGCGCCCGCCCATCCGGGCAGGCTCGGCCCGGGCCAGGCCACGAACGGCACGGGGCACCACGGCTCGAGCACGGCCCGCAGCAGTCGGGCGTCGGCGCCCGCGGCCACCACTGCGCGGGGGCGCGGCAGGTCGCCGAGGGCGGCCATCGCATCGGTGGCGGCGTTGACCTCGTGACGCACACGGGCACCGGCCTCGGCCAGGCCACGCAGGGCGCTGTCGACCACGGCGAGCGACTCGGGGTCGTCGAGGCGGGTGTCGTCGAACTCCTCGGCGGGCATGCGCAAACCCTAAGGGGCCGGGGCACGCCGATCATCGATGATCTGGCGGGGCACTCTCATACGCGGGCGGGCAGGGACGCCACGCGCGCGGATACGCTTGTCCCGTGTTCACCCGCCGCGACAAGACCACGACCGAGGTGGTCGAGGAACCCCTGGGTTCTGGCAAGGGCCACGCGACCCCGAAGCGCCGCGACGCCGAGCGCGAGCGCCGCGAGCGGGTGAAGGGGCCCAGCGACCCGAAGCTGGCCCGTAAAGTCGATCGGCAACGGGCCATGAGCGAACGGCGCGCCCGCAACGAGGGCATGATGCGCGGCGAGGAGCGCTACCTGACGACCCGCGACGTCGGCCCACGGCGGCGCTTCATCCGCGACTGGATCGACACCCGGTTCACCGCCGCGGAGCTGTTCCTGCCGTCCGCGGTGCTGATCCTGGTGGTCAGCATGCTGGGCAACGCCGGTCGCGCCCTGTCGGTGCTGATCTGGATCGCGCTGATACCGGTGATCGCCGTCGACTCACTGATCTGGACCCGCAAGTTGCGGCGCCAGGTCGGGGAGAAGTTCCCGAACGAGCCCCGCAAGGGCGACACACTGTACGCGTTCATGCGCGCGATGCTCGTCCGCCGGATGCGGACCCCGCGGGCGGCCGTGGCCCGGCGCAAGCTGCGGGGCTGACCCGGCCTATTCGGCCGGGTGCAGCGACATCGGCCCGTAGATGCGGCTGCCGTTCTCCAGCAACGTCACCGCGTCGACGCCCTGGTCGAGCAGCTCACGCCAGACCTCGCCGACCCAGCTCTCCGCGTCGGCCTGGGTCGGGAACTGCGGGACCGTGCCGGCCACCGGCAGCACCTCACTGCCATCCGACCGCTCGTAGCGCCAGCTCCAGGCCATCATCCGATCCCTTCCACGCCACGCCCGAACTCCCTGAGGCAGGCTAACGACTGTCATGGACAGTTCAGCGAACGCCGGCGCGCGGCGCGTGCTCTTCCTGGGCGGTGCCCGGTCCGGAAAGTCGGTGGCCGCCGAGACCCGGGCGGCAGTGGTGGCCGGTCCGGCCGGGGTCCGGTACGTGGCCACGGCCCCGCATCGCCCGGACGACGCCGAGTGGGCCCTCCGGGTCGCCGAGCACCGCTCCCGACGGCCGGCGCACTGGCACACCGTGGAGACCGGGGACGTGGCCGCGGAGCTGGGCCGGCCGGGCGTGGCGCTGGTCGACTGCCTGAGCCTGTGGCTGACCCGGGTGCTCGACGAGGCCGGCGCGTGGGACGACGCCCCCGGTGCCACCGCCGAGGTGGACCGCCGGTGCGCGGCGCTGGTGCAGGCCTGGCGCACCGCGCCCGGCTACGTGATCGCGGTCAGCAGCGAGGTCGGGCTGGGGGTCGTGCCCGCGACACCCGCCGGCCGGCTGTTCCGCGACCGCCTGGGCCGGTTGAACACCGCGGTCGCGTCGGCCTCCGACGAGGTCGCGCTGGTCGTCGCGGGCCGGTTGCTGACGTTGACCGACGCGGGACTCACGTGACCGGCGACGCCCAGCCCGAGCCGGTCGGCGGGCTGGTGAACCTGCGCGAGGGCCTGCGGCTGTCGCTCGGAACGTTCACGGTCCTGCCGGTCGGGCCGGTGCGGACGGATCGGCGGACGGCCGGGCCGGCGATGCTGTTCGCGCCGTTGGTGGGGGCCGGGCTCGGCGCGATCTGCGGCGGGGCCGGCTGGCTGGCCCTG
The DNA here is from genome assembly GCA_036269075.1 of Sporichthyaceae bacterium. Lineage (NCBI taxonomy): Bacteria > Bacillati > Actinomycetota > Actinomycetes > Sporichthyales > Sporichthyaceae > Sporichthyaceae bacterium. The sequence goes on along the minus strand of DATASX010000120.1, from coordinate 17,240 downwards.
CGGGTGCAGACCTCGGCCCTGGTCGCGGCCGCGATCGCGGTCGGGCTGCTCGCCCTGCTGACCCGCGGCATGCACCTGGACGGCCTGGCCGACACCGCCGACGGCCTGGGCACCGGACGCGACCCGGCCCGGGCGCTGGCGGCGATGAAGGACCCGCACGTCGGCGCCTTCGGCGTGGTGACGCTGGGCCTCACGCTGCTGGTCCAGTCCGCTGCGCTGGCCGACCAGATGGGCCGGGGCCGCAGCGGCCGGGTGGTGCTGATGCTCGCGCTGGCCGCCACAGTCGGCCGGGGCAACCTGCCGTGGGCCTGCCGGGCCGGCGTCAGGGCGGCACGTCCGGACGGGTTGGGCGCAACGGTGGCCGGGTCGGTGGACCCGCTGGTGGCGCTCGGAACGCTGATCGCCGTGGTCGCGGCCGTGACCGCCGCCGGTGGGTCGAGCTTCGGCTGGTTCCGCGCCGCCGCGGCTGCACTGCTGGCCTGGGCCGCGGTCGAGGGGCTGCTGCGCCGGTGCCTGGCCCGGTTCGGCGGGATCACCGGCGACGTGCTCGGCGCCGTGGTGGAGGTCGGAACCACGGTCGTGCTGATCGTGCTGTCGACCGCCCCGTACAGCTATTACGTGGGCGTCCTCGACTGACCGGGCCGACTCAGCGAACGTGCGAGGGCACGAACGGCGGCTTGACCACCCGGAACGCGCCCGGCCGGCCGCGGACGTCGACGCTGACCTCGGTGCCGTCGGCGATCCCGGCCGCCAGCAACGCCAGCCCGATGCCGACCTTCCGGGTCGGCGAGAACGTACCGGAGGTGACCTCGCCGACCGCGGCGCCGTCGCCGAGCACGGTCATGTGCGGGCGCGGGATGGACCGGTCCAGGGCCTCCACCCCGACGAGTCGCCGGGTGCGCCCGGCGGCCCGCTCCGCGGCGAGAACGTCGCGGCCCCAGAACTCCGGCTTGTCCCAGCCGACGGCCCAGCCCAGGCCCGCGGTCACCGGGCTCACGTCGAGCGAAATGTCCTGGCCGTGCAGCGGGTAGCCCATCTCGGTGCGCAGGGTGTCGCGGGCGCCGAGCCCGCACGGTGTCCCGCCGGCCGCCAGCAGCGCCTCCCACAGCGGTGCCGCGTCGCCCCAACGGGGCAGCACCTCGTAGCCCCGCTCGCCGGTGTAGCCGCTGCGGCACACCGTCACCGGTCGTCCGTTCCAGTTCCCGTCGACGAAGCTCATGTAGTCGTGGCCGACCGGCAGTCCGAGTTGCCCGAGCAGGCGATCGGCATCCGGGCCCTGCACGGCCAGCACTGCGAACTCGGTGTGCCGGTCGCGGACCTCCACGCCGGTCGGGGCGGCCGCGGCCAGCCGTCGGGCCACCTCGGCGGTGTTGGCCGCGTTCGGGACCAGCAGCAGATCGGTGTCGTCGCGCAGGTAGACGATCAAGTCGTCGACGATGCCGCCGCTCGCCTCGCAGCACAGCGTGTACTGCGCCTGGCCGGGCTTGATCCGGGCCAACGAGTTGGTCAGGCACGAGTCGACGAACTCCGCGGCACCCGGTCCGCGGACGGTGGCCTTGCCCAGGTGGCTGACGTCGAACACGCCGACGCCGGTACGGACCGCGGTGTGCTCGGCGACCACACCCAGTTTCATCGGCGCGGCCCCGTAATCGATGGGCATCTCCCACCCGCCGAAGTCCGCGAGTTTCGCCCCCAACGCCCGGTGGTGTTCGTACAGCGGGGAGCGGCGCAGCGGCGCAACGGCGGTCACGAGCGATGACGCTACAGGCGATTGAGGCGAGCGGAGCGGGAGCAGCGAGCCTGCGAGCCGCTCGTGGCTCCCGAGCCGATTGAAGCCTGTTGACCGACGGGAACACTAACATCGGGGGCTCATCCCGATTGCAACCCGAGCAGAGGACCGCAGTGGCGACGATCTCCCTGAGCAACAAGGCGGTCACCGAGGTCAAGGCGGACGCCGTGGTGGTCGGGGTGGCCGCCGGGCCGCGCGGCCCGGTCCTCACCGACGGCGCGAAGGCCGTCGAGGCCGCGTTGGGCACGAAACTGCCAGCGCTGCTGAGCGCGCTCGGGCACGACGGCAAGGCCGAGGTGGTCGCCAAGTTGCCCGGTGGCAGCAAGATCGCGGCTGCGGTGGTCGTGATCGTCGGCCTGGGCAAGGCACCGACCGGTCGGGCCGGGTGGGACAACGAGACCCTGCGCCGCGCCGCCGGTGCCGCGACCCGGTCGCTGGCCGGCACCCGGTCGGTGGCCGTCTCGCTGCCGGACGCCGACGCCGACGCGGTCGGCGCCGTGGCCGAGGGGGCGCTGCTCGGTGCCTACGCGTACCTGCGTTACCGCAGCGAGGGCAACGCCTCGGCCGAGAAGCCCCCGGTGGCCGCGATCACGGTGTGCACCGCGTCGGCCGGCGCGGCTGCCACGAAGGCCGCGGTGAGCCGGGCCGAGGTCCTCGCCGAGGCCGTGGCCCTGGTGCGCGACCTGGTCAACACCCCGCCGTCGGACCTGCGGCCCGCGGATCTTGCCGGCGAGGCCGCCAACGTGGGCGCGGTGACCGGCATCAAGGTCGAGGTGATGGACGACAAGGCCCTGAAGAAGGGCGGTTACGGCGGCATCATCGGCGTCGGGCAGGGCTCCAGCAGCCCGCCGCGGATGGTGAAACTGACGTGGCGTCACCCCAAGGCCAAGGCGCACCTGGCGTTGGTCGGCAAGGGCGTGACGTTCGACTCCGGAGGCCTGTCGCTCAAGCCGGCCGACGCGATGATCACGATGAAGTGCGACATGGGCGGCGCCGCCGCGGTAATGGCTGCGACCCGTGCCATCGCCCGGCTCAAGCTCCCGGTGAACGTCACCACCTGGGCACCGATGGTCGAGAACATGCCCTCGGGCACCGCGCAGCGCCCGTCCGACGTGCTGACGATGTACTCCGGCAAGACCGTCGAGGTCCTGAACACCGACGCCGAGGGCCGGTTGATCCTGGCCGACGCACTGGCCCGGGCCTGTGAGGACTCCCCCGACGTGCTGGTCGACGTGGCCACACTGACCGGCGCGGTCGTGATCGCGCTGGGCAGCCGGACGTCGGCGATCATGTCCAACGACGACGACCTGCGCGCCCGGGTCCAGGACGCCGCCGACCGCGCCGGCGAGCGGATGTGGCCGATGCCGCTGCCGGAGGAGCTGCGGGCCGGCCTGAAGTCGTCGGTCGCCGACCTCGCCAACATCGGTGAGCGATTCGGCGGCGCGCTGACCGCCGCGATCTTCCTCAAGGAGTTCGTCGCCGAGGGCACCAAGTGGGCCCACCTGGACATCGCCGGGACGGCGTTCAACGAGTCCGAGCCCTGGGGCTACACCCCGAAGGGCGGCACCGGCATCGCGGTGCGAACTCTGGTGCGGATCGCCGAGGACCTCGCCACCTCCAGCTGAACCCGGCGGGGTCGCCGGCGACTAGTTCGCGCGGCGCTCGGCGTTGCGCCGGGCGTCGTAGTCGCGCTTGCGCTGCGGGTACCCAGTGAGCGCGATGTCGTAACAGGGGATCCCGATGCGCTTGGCGAACCCGCGGGCAACCTCCGGGCTGGGCACTCGGCGCCGGGTCCACTCCCCCTCGGCGTCGATCAGCATCATCGTGGTCTCCGTCACCGTGGTCCGCGGCTCGAGAAAGGCCTCCACCCCCCGCCGGGCCTTGGCCCAGGCCTCGAGGTGGTCGCGGTCGGTGAGGTCGGCCCCGCGCACCGTGCCGGGCCGCTGCCTACGGCGGAACCATCGCATGCGCGCCAGTATGCCGTCCTGAGCTTGGGACTCCCCTTGTCCGCGCCGCCACGGGAGACGTTCGCCACTGTGACGCCACCGGGCTGCGCAGGGCCGATCGCAAAGTGGAAGGATTGGAGCGTTCACAAACGTTGTGCAGGGCAGTCGGAAACCATCTGACGCCTGAGCGCAAGCATCGAAGGAGATAGCCGTGACAGCCGGCTCCGAGTACGACCTGGTCATCCTCGGCGGCGGGAGCGGCGGCTACGCCTGCGCGTTGCGCGCGGCCCAGCTCGGGATGTCCGTCGTCCTCATCGAGAAGGACAAGCTCGGCGGGACCTGTCTGCACAAGGGCTGCATCCCGACCAAGGCCTTGCTGCACGCGGCCGAGGTCGCCGACCTGGCGAAGGAGAGCGAGCAGTTCGGCGTCCGCGCCACCTTCGACGGCATCGACATGCCCGGCGTGAACTCCTACCGCGACGGCGTGGTCAACAAGCTCTACAAGGGCCTGCAGGGGCTGATCAAGAGCCGCAAGATCGTCACGGTCCAGGCCGAGGGCAAGCTCACCGGCCCGAACACGGTCGAGGCGGGCGGTGTCCGCTACGTCGGCAAGCACGTCGTGCTGGCCACCGGCTCGGTCGCGCGCTCGATCCCCGGCCTGGAAATCGACGGTAACCGGATCCTCAGCTCCGACCACGCCCTCACGCTGGACTACGTGCCCAAGTCCGTGGTGGTCCTCGGCGGCGGCGTGATCGGCGTCGAGTTCGCCAGCGTGTGGCGGTCCTTCGGCGCCGAGGTGACGATCATCGAGGCGCTGCCGCACCTGGTCCCGGCCGAGGACGAGAACAACTCCAAGCTGCTGGAGCGGGCCTTCCGTAAGCGCGGCATCAACTTCGAGGTCGGCGCCCGGTTCACCGGTGTCGAGTACACCGAGACCGGGGTCCGCGTCAGCACGGACACCGGCAAACAGGTCGAGGCCGAACTGCTGCTGGTCGCGATCGGTCGTGGGCCGGTCTCCGAGGGCCTCGGCTACGCCGAGGTCGGGGTCGCGATGGACCGCGGCTACGTCAAGGTCGACTCCCTGTGCCAGACCAGCGTCCCGACGATCTCCGCGGTCGGCGACCTGATCCCGACCCTCCAGCTGGCCCACGTCGGGTTCGGCGAGGGCATCCTGGTCGCGGAGCGACTGGCCGGGCTGCCGGTCGTCCCGATCGACTACGACGGTGTCCCGCGGGTCACCTACTCCGAGCCCGAGGTTGCCTCGGTCGGCCTGACCGAGGCCGCGGCCAAGGAGCGCTACGGCGCGGACACGATCGAGACCGTCGTGTACGACCTGGCCGGGAACGGCAAGAGCCAGATCCTGCGCACCGCGGGCGCGGTGAAGCTGGTCCGCCGGGTCGACGGCCCCGTTGTCGGGTTGCACATCGTCGGCTCCCGGGCCGGCGAGCTCGTCTCCGAGGCCCAGCTGATCTACAACTGGGAAGCCCTGCCCAGCGAGGTCGCGTCCCTGATCCACATGCACCCGACACAGGGCGAGGCCATCGGCGAGGCCCACATGGCCCTGGCCGGCAAACCCCTGCACGCCCACGGTTGACGCCGCGTTCGGATCGGCACCGCAGTTCGAAGCAGTAGCCAGCGCGATCAACTCGTAAGGAGTCTCGTCCATGCCGGTCTCCGTCACCCTTCCGGCGCTCGGGGAGAGCGTCACCGAGGGCACCGTCACGCGCTGGTTGAAGAAGGAGGGCGACGCGGTCGTCGCCGACGAGCCGTTGTTGGAGATCTCCACCGACAAGGTCGACACCGAGATCCCCGCCCCGGCCTCCGGGGTGCTGCTCAAGATCAGCGTCGCCGAGGACGAGACGGTCGCCGTCGGAGCGGAACTCGCGGTGATCGGGGAGGCAGGCGAGTCGGCATCCGGCCCGGCGCGGCCGGCTGACGCAGTCCCCACCACCGCCACCGCCCCGCAGGCCCCGGCCCCGCAGGCCCCGGCCCCGCAGGCACCGGCACCGGTCGCGCCCGCTCCGGGCGCCGGCGGCGGCACCCCGGTGTTGCTGCCCGCGCTCGGCGAGAGCGTCACCGAGGGCACCGTCACGCGCTGGCTCAAGAACATCGGCGACACCGTCGCCGAGGACGAGCCGTTGTTGGAGATCTCCACCGACAAGGTCGACACGGAGCTCCCCGCCCCGGCTTCCGGCGTCCTGCTGAGCATCGACGTCGAGGCCGACCAGACCGTCGCGGTCGGCGTGCAGCTCGGCCTGATCGGAGCCGCGGGCTCCGTACCCGCCGCCGCGCCGGCCCCGGCCGCACCGGCCCCCGCCGCACCGGCCCCGGCCGCTCCCCCGCCGCCCGCTCCTGCCGCAGCCGCCCCGGTCCCGCAGGCCCCGCCGCCCGCCCCGGCCCCGGCCCCGCCGCCCGCCCCGGCCCCGGCGGCCAGCACCAACGGGCATTCCGACGTCGACGTGAGCAGCTACGTGACCCCGCTGGTCCGCAAGCTGGCCGCGGACAACAACATCGACCTCGCCGGCCTGTCCGGCACCGGCGTCGGCGGGCGCATCCGCAAGCAGGACGTCCTCGACGCGGCCCGCGCCGCGCAGGACGCCCAGCAGACACAGGCCGCCACCCCGGCGCCAACGCCTCCGGCGGCCCCGGCCCCGGCCCCGCAGGCGCCGGCCCCGGCTCCGGCCGCCCGGCCCTCGACCGCCCCCGCGGCGATGCAGGCCTCCACGCAGAACCTCAGCGGCACCCAGCCGATGTCGCGGCTGCGCAAGGTGATCGCGGCCCGAATGGTCGAGTCGCTCCAGGTGTCGGCGCAGCTGTCCTGCTGGGTCGAGGTCGACGTCACCCGCATCGCCCGGATCCGCGAGCACGCCAAGGGTGCGTTCGAGCAGCGGGAGGGCCAGAAGCTCAGCTTCCTGCCGTTCTTCGCCAAGGCCACCATCGAGGCGCTGAAGTCGCACCCGAAGCTGAACGCCTCGATCGACACCGAGAAGGGCGAGATCACCTACCACCCCCACGTCCACCTCGGATTGGCCGTCGACACCGAGCGCGGCCTGCTCGTCCCGGTCGTGCACAACGCCGACGAGTTGAACATCGCCGGGCTCACCCGGGCGATGAACGACATCGCGGCCCGCACCCGCAACAACAAGATCACCCCGGACGACCTGGGCGGCGGCACGTTCACGCTGACCAACACCGGCAGCCGGGGCGCGCTGACCGACACCCCGATCATCAACCAGCCGCAGGTCGGCATCCTCGGCACCGGCACCGTGGTCAAGCGCGCGATGGTGCTCGACGACCCGAACCTCGGCGAGACGATCGCGATCCGGTCGATGGTCTACCTGGCGCTGACCTACGACCACCGGTTGGTCGACGGCGCCGATGCGGCCCGCTTCCTGGCCACCGTGAAGCAGCGCCTCGAGGAAGCGGCCTTCGAGGCCGAGTTGGGGCTGTAGTACGCCGATGAAAATCGTCGCGGCGGGCTCGTCCGGACTGATCGGACGAGCCCTGGTCACCGCGCTGCGGGCCGGCGGGCACGAGGTGCTGCGTCTGGTCCGGCGGCAGTCGACGGCGCCCGACGAGATCTCGTGGGACCCCGAGAAGCCCCTGGACGTAAGCAAACTGACGGGGGTTCAGGCGGCGGTGAACCTGGCCGGTGCCGGAGTCGGCGACAAACGCTGGACGGACGAGTACAAACGGGTGCTCATCCACAGCCGCCTGCGCAGCACACACACCCTGGCCACCGCACTCGCGGCGCTGGACCCGAGGCCGAGCGTGCTCGTCAACGCCTCGGCAATCGGCTACTACGGCGAGGGCGGCGAGGCGGTCCTCGACGAGACCGCACCGGCCGGCAGCGACTTCCTGGCCCAGTTGTGCCTCCGGTGGGAGGCGGCGACCGCCCCGGCGGAGACTGCCGGCGTCCGGGTCGTGCACGCCCGGACCGGGTTGGTCGTCTCGGCCGACGGCGGCGCCTGGGCCCGCATGTTCCCGCTGTTCAAACTGGGCCTCGGCGGCAAGCTCGGCTCCGGCAAGCAGTGGTGGAGCCCGATCTCACTGCTCGACGAGGTGCGGGCCTGGCAGTTCCTGCTCACCGCCGCCGAGGTGGCCGGTCCGGTGAACCTGACCGGCCCGGAGCCGCTGACCAACGCCGGGGTGACCGAAGTCATGGGCCAGGTCCTGCACCGGCCGACGCTGTTGCCCGCCCCGGCGTTCGGGATGCGCCTGCTGCTCGGGGAGTTCGCGGACGAGCCACTGCGCAGCCAGCGGGTGGTCCCGGTGGTCCTGCAGCGCGCCGGGTTCGCGTTCACCCACCCCACCGTCGAGGCCGCCGTGCGCGCGGCCCTGGCCGCCTAACATCGAAGACATGCAGATATTGCGCTGCCTCTCCAGCCTGGACGCCGGGCCGGTGCCCTACGTCCCGACGTGGGAGTTGCAGAAGCACCTGCACGAGCAGCGGGCCGCCGACGAGATCGACGACACCCTGCTGCTGCTCGAGCACGAGTCCGTGTTCACCGCCGGACGACGCACCGAGCCGGCCGACCGGCCGTGGGACGGCACGCCGGTCGTCGAGGTCGACCGCGGCGGCAAGATCACCTGGCACGGGCCCGGTCAGTTGACCGGCTACCCCATCGTCAAGCTGCCCGACGGGGTCTACGTCGTCGACCACGTGCGCCGGATGGAGGCCGCGATGATCGCGGTCTGCGCCGACCTGGGGCTGACCACGCAACGCGTCGTCGGCCGCAGCGGCGTCTGGGTGCCCGGGACGCCGGACCGCAAGGTGGCCGCGATCGGCATCCGGGTCGCCCGCGGCGTGAGCATGCACGGCTTCGCGATCAACTGCGACAACGACCTGTCCTGGTTCAGCCGCATCGTCCCGTGCGGGATCTCCGACGCCGGCGTCACGACGCTGTCGGCCGAACTCGGCCGCCCGGTCACCGTCGCCGAGGTCCTCCCGCTGATGGAGCAGCACATGGCCCAGGCCTTGGGCGCCGGACGGATCGACCGCGGATCCCTGGCGGTATCAACTCGAGTACCTGGCCCGACCGCCCTGGCGGTGCCGTCATGACCGTCACTCCCGAGGGCCGCAAGATGCTGCGGCTCGAGGTCCGCAACGCCGAGAGCCCCATCGAGCGCAAGCCGCCGTGGATCCGGACCCGGATGCGCACCGGCCCGGAGTACACCGCGCTGCGAAACCTGGTCGCCGACGAAGGCCTGCACACCGTCTGCCAGGAAGCCGGCTGCCCCAACATCTTCGAGTGCTGGGAGGACCGGGAGGCCACGTTCCTCATCGGCGGCGATGTCTGCACCCGCCGGTGCGACTTCTGCCAGATCGACACCGGCAAGCCGGCCGAGTTCGACCGCGACGAACCGCGCAGGGTGGCCGAGTCGGTCGCGAAGATGGAGCTGCGCTACGCGACCGTGACCGGGGTGGCCCGCGACGACCTGCCGGACGGCGGCGCCTGGCTCTACGCCGAGACGGTGCGGGCGATCCACGAGGCGATCCCGGGTTGCGGCGTCGAACTGCTCGCCCCGGACTTCAACGCGGTCCCGGAGCTGCTGGCCGAGGTGTTCGCCGCCGGCCCGGAGGTGTTCGCACACAACATCGAGACCGTCCCCCGGGTGTTCCGCCGCATCCGGCCCGGGTTCCGGTTCGAACGCTCGCTCGAGGTGATCACCGCCGCCCAGGCCGCCGGGCTGGTCACCAAGTCCAACCTGATCCTCGGACTCGGCGAGACCCCGGACGAGGTCGACGAGACCATGGCCGCGTTGGTCGCGGCCGGGACCGACCTGCTGACGATCACCCAGTACCTGCGCCCGAGCGTCCGCCACCACCCGGTCGAGCGGTGGGTCCCGCCGGAGGAGTTCGACGCGCTGGCCGACCGCGCCCGCGAACTGGGTTTCCGCGGCGTGATGTCCGGCCCGCTGGTCCGGTCGTCCTACCGCGCCGGGCGGCTCTACCGCGAAGCGCTCGCCTCCCGCGAACCCTGACCCACATCTGCTGCCTGTCCCACCTGTCCGGGGCCCGCGATAGGTGGGACAGGCAGCAGAAGACGGGTTCGGGTAGGTCGGCTGCGGGCTGCGGGCTGCGTAAACTTCGCGCCATGGCAAAGAACAGCGGCCCCCCGGCTCCCGAGGGCGGCAAGATCCAGCAGCTGAAGACCGCGTACTCGATCACGCGTAAGACCGACCCCAAGCTGCCGCTGGTCCTGCTGGTCGCCTTCGGAATCGACTTCGTCGTGGTCCTCGGTCTCGGACTGCTGATCGGCCACGTGATCTTCGGCGCCATCTTCGCGGTGATGACCGGTTTCCTGTCGGTACTGGTTGCCTTCGGGAACCGGGTGCAGAAGTCGGCCTACGCGCAGATCGAGGGCCAACCCGGGGCGGCGGCCTCGGTGCTGCAGACCATGCGCCGCGGCGGGCTCACGATCACCCCCGGGGTGGCCGTCAGCAAGAGCCAGGACGTGGTGCATCGCGCAGTCGGTCGGCCCGGCATCATCCTGATCGGCGAGGGTTCCGCGCGCGGGCTCACAGCCCTGCTGGACTCCGAGCGCAAGCGGATGAACCGCTTCGTCGCCGACGCCCCGGTCGTGGAGATCGTGGTCGGAGACGGCGCCGGCGAGGTGCCGCTGCGCAAGCTCACCAAGCACGTGATGAAGCTGGACCGCAAGCTCAAGCCCCGTGAGGTCACCCAGGTCAACGACCGACTGCGGGCCGTCGGCGACCTGATGAGCAACATGCCGATCCCGAAGGGCCCGATGCCCCGGGGCGCCAAGATGCCCAAGGGCCCGCGCCCGCGCTGAGGCTCGCCTCGCCAACAGCCCGCGGCGGACACCGAAGCTTCCTCGAAACAATTGCGACATCTACGGCGCCGTAACCCCGGCTAGCGTCGCGGCGTCCTCGTCGTCCTGTCCGCGAAAGTGACGCCCATGAGTGGTAACCCGATCCGCCTGCAGGCCATCCGCGACGTCGAGGCCTACGTGCCGCCGGCCGTCAGCTTCCAACCGGAGGAGGCCCCGGGCGCGATCTTCGGCCGGAATGTCTTCAGCACCTCCGTGATGCAGAAGCGCCTGCCGAAGGCCATCTACAAGTCGGCTCTGGCAACGATCGAGCGCTCTGCCCCGCTCGACCCGTCGGTCGCCGACGCCGTCGCCTCGGCCATGAAGGACTGGGCGCTGGAGAAGGGCGCGACCCACTACGCGCACGTCTTCTACCCGCTGACCCACCTGACGGCCGAGAAGCACGACAGCTTCCTCGAGCCGGTCGGCGACGGGACCGCGCTCGCGGAGTTCGCCGGCAAGACCCTGACCCAGGGCGAGCCGGACGCATCCAGCTTCCCCAGCGGCGGCCTGCGCGCCACCTTCGAGGCCCGCGGCTACACCGGTTGGGACGTCACCAGCCCGGCGTACATCCTGGACAGCCCGAACGGCAAGACCCTGTGCATCCCGACGTTCTTCGTCTCGATGACCGGTGAGGCACTGGACTACAAGACGCCGCTGCTGCGTTCGCAGCAGGCCATGGCGATCCACGCCTCGCGCATCATCAAGCTGTTCGGGCACGACCCGGGCACCGTGGTTTCCTACTGCGGTGCCGAGCAGGAGTACTTCCTGATCGACCGGCACTTCTTCGTGGCCCGCCCCGACCTGCTGAACGCCGGGCGCACCCTGTTCGGCCACAAGCCGCCGAAGGGCCAGGAGTTCGACGACCACTACTTCGGCGCCATTCCCGATCGCGTGATCGGTTTCATGGCCGACGTCGAGCGGGAGCTCTTCAAGCTCGGCATCCCGGCCAAGACCCGGCACAACGAAGTCGCGCCGGGCCAGTTCGAGATCGCTCCGATGTTCGAGCGGGCCAACGTCGCGGCCGACCACCAGCAGCTGCTGATGAGCACGTTCAAGACCATGGCCAAGAAGCACGGCATGGAGTGCCTGTTCCACGAGAAGCCGTTCGCCGGCGTCAACGGTTCCGGCAAGCACTGCAACTTCTCGATGGGCTCCTCGACCGTCGGCAACCTGTTGCTGCCCGGCGACACCCCGCACGACAACGCGCAGTTCCTGGTGTTCTGCTCGGCGGTCATCCGCGCCGTGCACAAGTTCGGCGGCCTGCTGCGGGCGTCGGTCGCATCCGCGTCGAACGACCACCGACTGGGCGCGAACGAGGCACCGCCGGCGATCATCTCGATCTTCCTCGGCGACCAGCTCGCGGACGTCTTCGACCAGATCGCCAAGGGCGCGGCCACCTCGTCCAAGGGCCGCGGCACGCTGATGCCAGGCGTGGACACCCTGCCGACGCTGCCGACCGACCCGGGCGACCGTAACCGGACCTCGCCGTTCGCGTTCACCGGCAACCGGTTCGAGTTCCGCGCGCCGGGCTCCATGCAGTCCGTGGCCGGGCCGATGACCACGATCAACACGATCCTGGCCGAGGCCCTGGACTACATCGCCACCTACCTCGAGGCCGCGGTGGCCGAGGGCACCGAGTTCAACATCGCGGTGCAGGCGATCCTCACCGAGATGATCACCAACCACGGCGCCTCGGTGTTCAACGGCAACGGGTACTCCGAGGAGTGGCAGGTCGAGGCGGCCGCTCGCGGCCTGAAGAACCTGCGGCCGACTCTGGACTCGCTTCCGGAGCTGGTGAGCGAGGAGGCCATGGATCTCTTCGACAAGTACAAGGTCTTCACCCACCGCGAGATGCACAGCCGGTACGAGATCGGCCTGGAGCAGTACGTGCTCACGATCGGCGTGGAGGCCAAGCTGACCCTGGAGATGGGCAGCACCTCGGTGCTCCCGGCCGCGATCCGGTACCAGACCGAGCTGGCCGCGAACTTGGCCGCGCTCAAGGCGGCCGGGGTCGAGGCCGACACCGCCGACCTGCTCTCGATCAGCTCCTGGATCACCGCGCTGCGGGCGGCCCTGGCCGACCTCGGTGCGGCGTTGGCCGGGGACCACGGCCACGACCCGGCGGCCGAGGCGAGTTACGCGGGCACGGTGCTGCTACCGGCGATGGCGGCGGTGCGGTCAGCTGCCGACGGTCTCGAGGCCGTCGTCGCCGACGACCTGTGGCCGCTGCCGACCTATCAGGAGATGCTGTACATCCTTTGACGCACGGCTGCTCACGGCCGGGTTCGCCCGCTCAGCGCTGGACAACCACGCAGCGCGCGAACCGGTCGTGGACGCCGCGACCGTCGCGATCCCAGATCAGCGCCGGGACCGCTAGGCACATCAGGAACGTCCGCTGGATCACCGAGACCAGCGGCGGGTTCGAACCGTCGACGCGGGCGACCCGGATCCCGAGCAACCGTCCGCCGAACCCGGCACCAATCGTCGCCACCAGCGCGACGTTGAGCACCGCGAAGACCGCGGGCGTCAGGAACACCTGCTGCACGGCGCTCGGGTGCTGCGCCAGGCCCTTGGCGATCATGGAGGCGATGATCCAGTCGATCGTGGTGGCCGCGAGGCGTCGGCCGAACCCGGCGACCGAGTTGCGGCCCTCCAGCGGCAGTCCGAGGCGCTCCCCCGGATAGCCCAGGGAGGTGCCGGTGGCCTCGGCGAACGACCGCGGGCCGGACAGCCACGAGCCCAGCATCCGTCGGTCCATGCGCAAACCGTAACCGGCCCGAGCACCCCCCGGCCGAACCACCAGCCCCGGACACGTCCCCGACCCCATGGAGCAAATTCGTAACTTCGCCGAAACACTCCTGGCCACGCCCTCGTCCACGATCGGACCCGGGTGGCGAAGTGCTGGGCCCGCCCGAAAGAATGCGGCGAAGCACGGCCATGAATCCATCGAGGCAGTCCGGGCCCCGGACCTGGAGGACGAATGTTCAACAACGCCGATGAGGTCATGAAGTACATCAAGGACGAGGGCGTCAAGTTCGTCGATGTGCGCTTCTGCGACCTGCCGGGCGTCATGCAGCACTTCAACGTCCCGGCCGCGTCGGTCGGCGCGGACTTCTTCACCGACGGCCAGATGTTCGACGGGTCCTCGATCCGCGGCTTCCAGGCCATCCACGAGTCGGACATGAAGCTGATCCCGGACCTCGACACGGCCTACATCGACCCGTTCCGCGCGGCCCGGACGCTCAACATCAACATGAGCATCGTGGACCCGCTGACGGGCGAGCCGTACAGCCGCGACCCGCGTCAGATCGCGAAGAAGGCCGAGGCCTACCTCAAGAGCACCGGGATCGCGGACACCGCGTTCTTCGCGCCCGAGGCCGAGTTCTACATCTTCGACGACATCCGGTTCGAGACGAGGCAGAACGCCGGGTACTACTACATCGACTCCATCGAGGGCGCCTGGAACACCGGCCGCGTCGAGGAGGGTGGCAACCAGGGTCACAAGACCCCGTACAAGGGTGGCTACTTCCCGGTTCCGCCGGTCGACCACTTCTCCGACATGCGCGACGACATCTCGATGGCGCTGGACGCCCTTGGCCTGCAGGTCGAGCGCGCCCACCACGAGGTCGGCACCGCCGGTCAGCAGGAGATCAACTACCGCTTCGACTCCCTCGCCAAGTCCGCGGACAAGGTGATGCTGTTCAAGTACGTCGTCAAGAACGTCGTCGCCCAGGCCGGCAAGACGGTCACGTTCATGCCGAAGCCGCTGTTCGGCGACAACGGCTCGGGCATGCACTGCCACCAGTCGCTGTGGAAGGACGGCTCGCCGCTCTTCTACGACGAGCTCGGCTACGGCGGACTGTCGGACATGGCGCGCTGGTACATCGGCGGCCTGCTGCACCACGCCCCGTCGTTGCTGGCGTTCACCAACCCGACGATGAACAGCTACCACCGGCTGGTGCCCGGCTTCGAGGCCCCGGTGAACCTGGTCTACTCCGCCCGTAACCGCTCGGCCTGCATCCGCATCCCGATCACCGGTTCGAACCCGAAGGCCAAGCGCATCGAGTTCCGCGTGCCGGACCCGTCCTGCAACCCGTACCTGGCCTTCTCGGCGATGCTGCTGGCCGGCCTGGACGGCATCAAGAACAAGATCGAGCCGCCCGTGCCGGTCGACAAGGACCTCTACGAGCTGCCGCCGGACGAGCTGGCCGAGATCGCGCAGGTCCCGGACTCGCTGCCCAAGGTGCTCGACGCACTCGAGGCCGACCACGCCTACCTGTCCGACACCGGCGTCTTCACCCCGGACCTGATCGAGACGTGGGTCACCTGGAAGCGGGCCAACGAGGTCGACCCGATCCGCCTGCGCCCGCACCCGCACGAGTTCGAGCTCTACTACGACATCTAGCCCTGCATAGGCTCTGACCTGGGGCTTTACCCCTCAGCCAGGGGTCCAGGCCGTCGCCAGGCCGTCGGCCGCGAGCGTCCCACCGAGGAGCACGCGGTCGACGGCCTTTTTCGTGCGCTCCTCGCTGTTGGGCATCAGGTGGGTGTAGGTCCGCAAGGTGAACCCGGCGTCGGCGTGCCCGAGGTGCTCCGAGACGGCCTTGATGCTCTCCCCCGCGTCGAGCAGCGTGGAGGCGTAGAAGTGGCGCAGGGCGTGCATCCCGTTCGCGCGGGTCGGCTCGATCCCGGCCGCCTCCAGAGCCGGTTTCCAGATCAAAGAGTTGAATGTAGTTCCGGTTGAGCGCTTTGTGCTCGCGGGAGTACAGGAATGGCCGTGCCGTTACAGGCGCCCCGTTCGGGGTCTCCCAAGGGAGCTCGACGTCGATCGGAGGGAAGGCCCCGGTGTGGGCGGCCAGTTCCAACGCGACTGATTCCGGCAGCGGCACCGTCCGGACCTTGCGCCCCTTCGGCGGGCCGAAGATCAACCGGCTGCGAACGATCTTGACCTGCCGCCGCACGTGCACAGTTCCGCGGAGGAAGTCGACGTCGTCCACGGCCAGGCCGAAGATCTCGCCCTGCCGCAAACCGCATCCCGCGCCGAGTGTCACCGCGACCCGGTACCGATGGACGATCGCGGCCCGGACGTCCAGTACCTCGTCGACCGTCCAGGGCGTGATGCGGTGAGGCGTCAAGCGCGGGGCCCGAACCGTGCTCGCGCGGCACGGGTTGCGGGCGATCCGTTCGTCGTCGACGGCGGCAGAGAGGATCGCGGAGATGTTGGCGAACAGCACCCGCCGGTAGGTCGGGGCGAGGTTGCGTTCCTGAAGCGCCCGGTCCCATTCGCGGATGTGGTTGGGCCGCAACGACCCCAATTCCCGTGCGCCCAGGGTCGGGTGGACGTGGACCCGCAGCCGGGACTCCGTAGCCTCTCGGGTGGACTCGTCGTAGGTCTGGGAAGCGACGTAGGAGTCGGCGTAGGCCTTGAAGGTGATCCGACCGGCTCGCGGATCGATGTAGCTGCCCCGGAGCTTGTCCGACTCGACGGAGACGAGGAAGGCCTCGGCAGAGCGCTTCTCGCGGTCGGCGAAGGACTTGCTCCGCTCCAAGCCGTCGGGTGCGGTGTACCGGACGCGGTAGCGCCTTCCCTTGCCGCACAAGGGAGTGGCCTCGCGGACTCCGTCCACGACCCGGTACCACCGGTCTTCGACGTGGCCCATCTTCAGCCTGCCTCTCGGTGGGCATCCTCGAGCCAGGCAAGCACGGCCGTCGGGTCGTACCGGAGATGGCGACCGACGCGGTAGGCCGGCGGCCCGCTATGGCGATGCCGCCACTGGTACAGCGTCTGCACGGGGATGCCGAGGAACTCCGAGACGTCCTTGATGGTCCACAGCGGCGCGATGGTGGCGATGGTGGTTCTCCTCTCACCTAGGTGGTCGGCTTTCGCTGTTATGTGCGCGCCGAGGGCCCCAACATCGACGCCCGGCGTGGCGGCAGCAAGGTGCCTCCGGTTATCCAGCCGGGTGGATAACCAGGCGCGACGGTCGAGGCAGCGATGGCCACTCAAGAGCTGACACTTCCTGCAGCATGTCCACGGATAACGACTGGCAAATATGACGGTACATGTGCTGTTGCAAGTGTCAATATGGCTCGGGGACGATGTAGCTTGGGGAGCATGGCACCAAGGGGCAAGCGCGGCGAGGCGACTGACGCGAGCCCGGCGGATCTGAACGAGGTGATCGCCTACAACTTCCGCCGGGCGCGGGAGTTGCGCGGGCTGACCCAGGACGAGGCCGCGGTCAGGTTGGAGCCTTTTCTGGGGCAACGGTTGCCGCAGGCAAGCATCTCGGCAATCGAGACCTCCTGGGCGGCCGGCAAGCGCCGGGAGTTCGACGCCCAGGAGATCCTGGCCTACGCGTGCGCGTTCGACGTTCCGCTGCTGTGGTTCTTCCTGCCCCCACCCGGGGACACCCGCCGGCTGTCGGGAACCTCCGACCGCGTGAACGAGCTCTACACCCTGGCCCTGGGCCGCAACGACCAGCTCGAGGATCTCTACGCCCGGTTCCGGGAGCTGGGGATCAGCGAACCGACCTCGGATGACGAGGCGTTGGAACGGGTGATGGGTGCCCCCAGTCGGGTGACGTTGCGGGACTACCGGTACCGGCGTAAGCAGTTGCTGCTGGCGCTGCTGGACGAGCACGCCGATCGGGTCGATGCGACCGCCGATGA
>DATASX010000119.1 GCA_036269075.1 Sporichthyaceae bacterium | reverse complement strand
TGGAGCCGCCTATCGGAATCGAACCGATGACCTACGCATTACGAGTGCGTCGCTCTAGCCGTCTGAGCTAAGGCGGCGTGGGGTCAGGCACGCCCGGCCCCGCCGCCGGACAGCCTACGGCACCGGACATCGACCGAAGGTCAGAGGATCACGCCCGGGTTCAGGATGCCTCGCGGGTCGAACGCCAGCTTGATCCGACGGGTCAGCTCCATGACGTCGGGGCCGACCTGCTCGCTGAGCCAGGGGCGTTTGAGCCGGCCGACCCCGTGCTCGCCGGTGATCGTGCCGCCGAGGCTGATCGCCAGGTCCATGATCTCGCCGAAGGCGGCCTCGGCACGGGCGGTGGCGGCCTCGTCGGCCGGGTCGAACACTAGCAGCGGGTGGGTGTTGCCGTCGCCGGCGTGGGCGATCAGGGCGATCTCGACCTCGCGCACGGCGCCGATGCGGTGCACGCCGTCGACCAGGTCGGGCAGCCGGGGCAGTGGCACGCCCACGTCCTCGAGCAGCAGCTTGCCGCGGCGTTCGGCCGCCGGGATCGCGCTGCGCCGGGCGAAGACGAAGGCCTCGCCCTCCTTGAGGTCGTCGGTCACGGCGATCTCGGTGGCGCGGTGCGCCTCGAACGCGGCGACGATCGCGGCCATCTCCCGATCCCGGGCCGGGCCCTCGGCGTCGCTCTGCGCCACCAGCAGGGCGGCCGCGCCGCGGTCCAGCCCCATCCGCAGCATGTCCTCGACGGCGTTGATCGCCACCGCGTCCATGTACTCCAGCATCGCCGGCCGCAGCGCCGAGGTGATGCGCAGCACCGCGGCGGTGGCGTCGGCGTCGGTGGCGAAGGTTGCGACGGCGGTCGCCGGCGCCGCCTGCGCCGGAATCAGACGCAGCGTCACTTCCGTTACCACGCCGAGGATTCCCTCGCTACCCACCATCAACTTGGTCAGCGACAACCCGGCGGTGTCCTTCAGTCGCGGTCCGCCCAGGCGGATGACGGTGGCGTCGGCCAGAACCACCTCCAGGCCCAGCACGTAGTCGGAGGTGACGCCGTACTTCACGCAGCACAGCCCGCCGGCGTTCGTGGCGACGTTGCCGCCGATCGAGCAGATCTCGAAGGACGACGGGTCCGGCGGGTACCACAGGCCGTGAACCGCGGCGGCGGCCTTCACCTCGGCGTTGAACAGGCCGGGACCGACGACCGCGATGCGGGTCGTCGGGTCCACGTGCATCGCCCGCATGCGTTCGGTGGACAGCACCACCCCGCCCTCGCAGGCCGTGCTGCCGCCGGACAACCCGGTGCCCGCCCCGCGGGTGGTGACCGTGACCCCGTGGACACCGGCCCACCGCAGCGTCGCCTGCACGTGGGCGGTGTTCTCGGCGCGCACGACCGCGACCGGCATCCCGGCCGTCGGGTCGAAGGCCCGGTCCATCCGGTACTTCTCGATCCGGTCGGCGTCGGTGATCACGACGCCGCCCGGCATCGCGCCGGCCAGTTCGGACAGCGCGGTCGCGGTCAGCATCTGGTGTCCTTGGCCGGTGACGTTCCGTCGACCATGTAATTGGTCACCGCCTCGTCGACGCAGGAGTTGTTGGCGGCGAACGTCGTGTGACCGTCGCCGTCGCGGGACAGGAACACACCGGACTCCAACTCGCTCGCGACGCTCTTGGCCCACTGGTACGGGGTCGCCGGGTCGCGGGTGGTCCCGATGACCAGGATCGGCGGCGCGCCCGGCGCCGCGATCGGGCCCGCCTGCGAGGTCGGCTGCACCGGCCAGTAGTTGCAGGGCAGGTTGCCCCAGGCGATGAACGGCCCGAACACCGGGGACTGCTGGGTCAACTTGGGGATCAGGGCCTGGATCTCGGCCGGGGTGTCGGCCCCGGGGTGGTCCAGGCAGTTGACCGCGTAGATGACCTCGTTCTGGTTGTTGTCGTAGTGTCCGTTCTCCCGCTCCGCGTACTGGTCGGCCATCACGAGCAGACCGCCGCCGTTGCCGGCCTCGGCCGCGGCCAGCGCCAACCGCAGCCCTGCCCACTGGTTCTTGGAGTACATGGCGAACAGGATCCCGGTGGTCGCCAGCGCCGCGTTCAGCGGACGCGCGGCCTGCCCGGTCGGCAGCGGGTTGGTCTGCACCGCGGCGAGCATCTTCGCCACCCGCGCGTCGATCTGCGCGGCGGTCGAGCCCAGCAAGCACTTGCCGGCCAGGCAGTTCGCCACGAACGCCGAGTACGCCAGCTGGAATCCCTCGGCCTGACCGATCGACATGTCCGCGGCCGTCAGCGCCGGGTCGATGACGCCGTCGAGCACCATCCGGCCGACCCGGGTCGGGTAGAGGCCCGCGTACACCTCGCCGATGTAGGTGCCGTAGGAGTAGCCCATGTAGTGCAGGACACGGTCGCCGGTGGCGGCGCGCATCACGTCCAGGTCGCGCGCAACCGACGGTGTGCCGAGGTTGGCCAGCAGCGGGCCGTTGTTGCTGCCGCACTGGTCGGCGAAGTACTTGTCCTCCTGCACTACCTCGGCCAGCCGCTCCGGCGTGGTCGGGTCCGGGTCGGTAGCCAGGAACGTGTCCAACTGACTGTCCGTCAGACAGTGGATCGGTTGGCTTCGGCCGACGCCGCGTGGGTCGAAGCCGACCAGGTCGTAGTTCGCGGTGATCTTCTTCGGGAACGCCGCCCAGTCGTTGGCCACGAAGTCGACCCCGGAACCGCCCGGGCCGCCGGGGTTGGTCATCACCGAGCCGAGCCGCTTGCCGGTCGCGGGCACCTTGTCGAGCAGCAGCTGCATGGTCGCGCCGCCCGGGTCCGACCAGTCGACCGGCACGGTCAACTTCGCGCACGACAGGTCGCGCACACGGGCTCCGGCGCTCACGCCGGACGGGCAGTTGCGCCACTCGAGCTGCTGGTCGTAGTACTTCGAGTAAGCCGGATCGACCGACGGGTCGGCCGTACCCAACGGCGTCGGGGTCGCGGAGGCCGACGTCGTCGGGGTCGCGTTGTCCGAGGCCTGCGGGGTGGGCACCGGCGGTGCACCGGACGAAGAACCCCCGTGCAGGTTGCAGGCGGCCAGCAGGGACATTGCGCTGAGCACGCCGAGGACGCGCGACTTACCGACTCTCATGCTCACGACCCTAGTCAGCAGGTGGTGCCGGCCCGTGGAGTCGCGCCGTCGATCAGGTAGGAATCGACCGCCGTGTCGATGCAGTCGTTGCCATGGCCGTAGGACGTGTGGCCGTCGCCGTCGCGGGTCAGCAGCACTCCCGTCGCCAACTGATGCGACAACGCCAGCGCCCACGGGTACGGCGTGGCCGGGTCGTGCGTCGCGCCGACGACCAGGATCGGCCCGGCACCGGTCGCCGGCACCGGACCTGGCTGCGGCGGCGGGTTGAGCTGCGGCATGTCGGCGCAGGTCAGGTTGCCCCAGGCGAAGCTGGCGCCGAACACGACGGAGGCGGCTTTCATCGCGGGCAGCGCCGCCTTCGCATCGGCCACGGTGTCCTCGCCGGGGTGGTCCAGGCAGTTCACGGCGAGGTTGGCCTCGTTCGCGTTGTCGGCGAACTGGCCTGGCCCGGTCCGGTCGAGGATCTGGTCGGCCATCCCGAGCAGGCGTTGGCCGTCGCCGTTCAACGCCTGGTGCAGGGCAGTCGTGAGGCTGTCCCAGTACTGCGTGGGGTCGTACATCGCGAAGGCGACGCCGCTGATCGCGTCGCTCTGGGTGAGCACCCGCTGGTCCGCGGTGTCCATCGGTTCGTTCGCCAATTTGGCGAACAACCCGGTGACCGCGTCGGTGATCTGCTGCCGGCTCGAGCCGATCGGGCAGTGGCCACCGGCCAGGCAGTGATCGGCGTAGCGGTTGAACTCGTCCTGGAACCCCGCCGCCTGCTCCTCGCTGAGCGAGCCCTGGTCCAACGCCGGATCGAGCGGGCCGTCGAGGACCATGCGGCCCACCCGCTGCGGGAACATGCCCGCGTAGAACGAGCCGATGTAGGTGCCGTAGGAGAAGCCGAACCAGTTCAGCTTCGCGTCGCCGACCACCGCCCGCAGGACGTCGACGTCGCGGGCGACGTCGCGGGTCCCGACGTGGGACAGCAGCGTGCTGGACTCGGACTTGCAACCGGCCGCGAAGCCCGCGTCCGCGGCCTGCAGCGTCGCGATCTGGGCGGCGTCCTGCGGGGTGCCGTTGGTGCTGAGGAATGCGTCGAGCTGCGGCCCGGGCAGGCAGTGCACCGGGTTGCTCGACCCGACCCCGCGCGGGTCGAACCCGACGATGTCGTAGTCCTCGCGCAGCTTGGCGCTGAAGATGTCGCGGGCGGCGCGGACCAGTTGGTTGCCGGAACCCCCGGGCCCGCCGGGGTTGATGAACAGCGAACCCAGCCGGTGCGTCGGGTCGGTCGCGGGCAGGCGCTCCAGCGCGAGTTGGAGGGTCTCACCGGTGGGTGCCGACCAGTCCACCGGGACCGTGACGCTCGCGCACTGGAACATGCCGTCGCAGGTGGACCAGGCGGGGTGCTGGCCATAGAACTTGGCCAAGTCGGACGCCGTGGCCGGGTCCGGCGACACCGGCGCCACAGCGGGCGCCACAGCGCTCGCGACGGCCGCCGCAGCCGCCGGCGGGGCGGCCGTGGCGCCGTGGCTCGAGCACCCGGCCAGCCCGGCACACACCGCGGCGACCAGGGCGGCGTAGCACCGACGCGACGTCCGGCACATCACCGCAACGCCAAGGTCATGGACTCCACCGCGAGCAGCGGGGCGACGTTGGCATCCAACGCCGTGCGACAGGCCAGCACAGCCTCGATCTGACGCAGAGTCACTTCTGCGCTGCCTCCCTCGGCCAGTTCGGCCACCTCCGCCGTCCGGTCCTGGTGGACCGCCGGCACGTCCGCCCCCAGCTGTCTGGCCAACACGTCACGGTAGTACGCGACCAGGTCGATCAGCGCCCGGTCGATCCCGTCGCGCATCGCCCGGGTCGCCCGACCCTTCTGGCGCTTCTCCAACTCCTTCAGGGCCGCGGCCGCACCCGGTGGCTGCCGTTCCCGTGGCCCACCCACGCCGAGGGCGGCTTTCAGCGCCTCACGCTCGGCCACGTCGGTAACCGCCGACGTGGCGTCCACGTCGGCCTTGACCGCCTCCAACAGACCGGCGGCCGTGCGCAGGCAGCCCGGCACGTCGCGCAACCCGCGCACGCTGTTCAGCACCGCCGCCCGGCGCTCGCGGGCCTCCGGATCGGCCGCCAGCCGGCGCGCCCGCCCGATGTGACCCTGCGAGGCGTGCGCGGCGAACTCGGCCAGCAGGTCGCCGGCGCCCTCGCCGCACAGCAGTTCCGCGATGTCGCGGGCCGACGGTGTGACCAGGTGGATCGCCCGGCAGCGGGAGCGAATCGTGGGCAGCACGTCCTCCGCCGAGGGCGCGCACAGGATCCAGACGGTGCGTTCGGCCGGCTCCTCGACGGCCTTGAGCAACGCGTTGGCGGCCTGGTCCGTCAGCCGGTCCGCGTCCTCGTAGATCAGGACCTGGTAGCGCCCGCCGACCGGCGCCAAAGCGGCGCGGCGCACCAGTTCGCGGGTGTCCTTGACGCCGATGCTGAGCAGTTCGGTGGCGACGACCTCGACGTCCGGGTGCGAACCGGCCGCGACCGTCTGGCACGAGGAGCAGGTGCCGCAGCCGCCGGTGGGGCACTGGACCGCGGCCGCGAACGCCCGCGCAGCGGTGGAGCGCCCCGACCCGGGCGGGCCGGTGATCAGCCAGGCGTGGGTCATCGAGTCGGAGGTCCGGGAGCCGGGGTGCGCAAGTCGCGCCGCCGCATCGGTTGCCGCGTTCCGCAACGTGGTCGCGGCGCGGTCCTGCCCCACCAGGGGAGCCCAGACCGTCACCGGCTGAACTTCGATCGCCCGCAGACCTTCGTCATCGGCTGACACTGTGACATTTGTTCACTCGCAAGCTCGCTCACTGGCGGACCTCCGTCCGCCTGCACACCTTCAGCAACGGCTGACACTGTGACATTGGTTCACTCGCAAGCTCGCTCACTGCCGCACCGCCGGCCGGGTCGAGTCCGCGGCGGTCGGCTCGACCGGAGCGGGCGCGGGCGGCAACTGATCGCCGATCCGGGCGATCACCGCCGCGTTGATGTCGGCCGGGGTGCCGGCGGCGTCGAGCACCAGGTAGCGCTTCGGGTCGCGCTCGGCCAGGTCGAGGAAGCCCTGTCGGACGCGGGTGTGGAACTCGACCGACTCGGCCTCGATCCGGTCCGGGGTCCCCGCGCGGCGCCGCGTGGCGACCATCGGGTCGACGTCGAGCAGCACGGTCAGGTGGGGCCGCAGACCCTGGGTGGCCCAGCGGGAGAGCCGTTCGACCTCGGCGGCGGACAGCGCCCGACCGGCGCCCTGGTAGGCGATCGAGGAGTCGACGTAGCGGTCGCTGACCACGATCGCCCCACGGTGCAGCGCCGGACGGATCACCGCGGCGACGTGCTCGGCCCGGTCGGCCGCGTACAGCAGGGCCTCGGAACGCGCCGACAGCCCGACGCTGCGGACGTCGAGCAGGACCGAGCGAAGTTGCGCCCCGAGCATGGTGCCGCCGGGCTCCCGGGTGGTCACCACCTCGTGGTCGCGGCCGCGCAGCCAGTCCGCCAGCCGTTCGACCTGGGTGGACTTGCCCGCCCCGTCGCCACCCTCGAAGGCCACGAAGTACCCCGTGGCGATCGGGTCCGCGTCGAAGCTCGTACTGCCCACCGCGGCCGCCAGATCGCGGACCAAGGAGACCCCCCGCCGATCGTCGATGTACCGGTAGCAAAGCACTCCGACCGCAGTGGCGACCAACCCGGCTGCCAGGAACACCACCGCGGCTCCGCTGTAGGCCAGGTGCACCGCGTGGGTGGGCCGCAGCGTGCGTTCCCCGATCGTGCCGGACAGCAAGGGCGCCAGCGCCAGCACCGCGATCAGCGTCAGCCGGGCGCTGGATTGGACGAATGCGAATGTGCGCCCGCGCATCGCGTCCGGGACCTCCAGGCCGAGCAGCGTCCACCCGCTGACCCAGGCGACGCCGGCGGCCGCACCCAGCAGCAGCGTGAAACCGACGACCACCGGGAACTGTGGGGTCAGCGCGATCGCGGTCAGCAGCAGACCCGCCAGGGTGGTCATCAGCCCGAACATCCGGCGCCGGCTCAAGCCGCGAAGCAGACGCGGGCCGCACAGCATGCCGCCGGCCAGGCCGGTGAACACCGCGCCGAACAGGACGCCGTAGCCGGGGTTGCCCGCGTGCAGGCCGCGCACGAACGTCGGCGCCAGGCCGACCACGGTGCCGCCCGCGGCGAACGCCCCGAGCATTCCGATCAGCAGGCCACGCACCAGCGGGGTGGACCCGACGAACCGCCAGCCCTCGGCCAGTGCCCGCAGCGGGTTCTGCGGCGCACCGCCCTGCTCGCGGCGCTGGGGCACCTTCAGCGAGGCGATGGTGAGCGCGCTCGCGGCGAACGTGGCCGCGTCGAACCACAACGCCAGGGCCGTTGGGTGGGCGACGAAGAACGTGAAACGCGCGCCGAGGGTTCCGGTGAGCAGGGACAGGACCGTGAACAGGCCCGCGGCAATCGGCGCCGACCCGTACGCGGTGACCAGGCTCAGTTGATTGGCCGCCTCCAACTGCTCCCGGGGCACCAGGTTCGGGATCGTCGCTTCCTTGGCCGGGATCCAGAACTGGCTGAGCACCTCGGCGGCGAACGTCGCGACCAGCAGCCACCAGAGCGTGTCGACTATCGGGATCGAGGCGAACAGGCCGAACCGGCCGACGTCGGCGATGACCATGGTCGTCCGCCGGTCGAAGCGGTCGGCCACGACGCCGGCCAGCGGCGCGCAGACCAGGGCCGGGACCAGCCGCAGGATGAACACCCCGGCCACCGCGTAGTCGGCCTGCGACATCGAGTGCTTGGTCAGGTCAGCGGCCATCGCGGTGGTGGCCAGCAGGGCCAGCCAGTCGCCGAGGCTGGACAGGCTGAGCACCACCCAGATCCGCCGGAACGAACCGATCCGCAGTGCCTCGCGCAGCCCGCCGGCGGCGCCGAGCGCCGCTGCCGCGGCCCCGGCCGCCCCAGGGTCGGGCGGGGCGGAGGTCATGCCGTCAGACTAAATCGGCGAGCCGACACATCGGCCGAAGTCTGTCGATCTGTGCCGAAACCGCAAGACGACTCAGTCGTCGCCGTCCTCGGCGCCCGGGTCCTTGGCGACGGCCTTCTTCGCCGGCGCCTTCTTCGCGGTGGTCTTCTTGGCCGCCGTCTTCTTGGCCGCGGTCTTCCTCGCCGGCGCGGCAGCCTTCTTGGCCGGGGCCTTGCGCGCGGTCTTCTTCGCCGGGCCGCGGGCGCGGCGGTCGGCCAGCAACTCCGCGCCCCGCTCGTCGGTCAGGTCGTCGACCTCGTCGCCCTTGCGCAGGCTGGCGTTGGTCTCCCCGTCGGTGACGTAGGGGCCGAAGCGGCCGTCCTTGATCACCATCGGCTTGCCGCTCACCGGGTCGGCGCCCAGCTCCCGCAGCGGGGCGGCGGCGGCGGCCCGCCCGCGCGCCTTGGGCTGGGCCAGCAGTTGCAGGGCCGCGTCGAGGTCGACGGTGAGCAGTTGTTCCTCGGCTGCCAGCGAGCGGGTCTCGGTGCCCTTCTTGACGTAGGGGCCGTAGCGCCCGTTCGTGGCCACGACCGGCTCACCCGCCACCTCGCCGAGGGTGCGCGGCAGCGTCAGCAGTTGCAGCGCCACGTCGAGGTCGACGGTGTCCAGCGTCATCGTGCGGAACAGCGAGGCGGTGCGCGGCTTGTCGGTGGAGCCCTCGGGCAGCACTTCGGTGACGTAGGGGCCGTAGCGGCCGTTGCGAGCCACGACGGGCCGCCCGGTGCTCGGGTCGGGGCCGAGGTCGCGGTCGTCGGAGCCGGCGGTGAACAGCTCCAGGGCACGTTCCGGCGTCAGCTCGTCCGGCGGCAGGTCCTCGGGGATGTTGCCGCGCTCGAGGGTGCCGTCGACCTCACGTTCCACGTACGGGCCGTAGCGACCCACGCGCACGATGATGCCGCCGCCGATGTCGAGGGAGTTGACCTCGCGGGCGTCGATCTCGCCGATGTGTTCGCTGACGAGCTTCTTCAACCCGACAGACTCGCCGCCGCTGCCGTCCTCGCCCGGGCCGAAGTAGAACCGGGTCAGCCAGTCGACCATCTGCGCGTGGCCGTTGGCGATCTCGTCGAGGACGTCCTCCATCCGCGCGGTGAACTCGTAGTCCACCAGGTGCGGGAAGTGACGCTCCATCAGACCGACGACGGAGAAGGCCAACCAGGCCGGGACCAGCGCCGTGCCCTTCTTGAACACGTACCCCCGGTCGAGGATCGTGCCGATGATCGAGGCGTAGGTCGACGGGCGTCCGATGTCGCGCTGCTCGAGCTCGGAGACCAACGAGGCCTCGGTGTACCGGGCCGGCGGTCGGGTCTCGTGCGACTCCACGCTCATCCGACTGGCCGTCAGCGGGTCGTTCTCGCTGACCGCGGGCAGCCGGCGCTCGCGGTCGTCGAGCTCGGCGTCGGGGTCGTCGGCACCCTCGACGTAGGCCTTGAGGAAGCCGTGGAAGGTGATGACCTTGCCGGAGGCCGTGAACTCGACGTCCGCACCGCTGCTGGAGGTACCGCCGATCCGGACGGTCACCGACTGCCCGGCCGCATCCTTCATCTGGGACGCGACCGTGCGCATCCAGATCAGCTCGTAGAGCCGGAACTCCTCGCCGGACAGCCGGGTCTGAGCCGGCGTCAGGAAAGTCTCACCGGACGGGCGGATAGCCTCGTGGGCCTCCTGCGCCGACTTCTGCTTGGACTCATAGCGCCGCGGCGCGTCCGGCACGTGGTCGGCGCCGTACAACTGCGCGGCCTGGGCGCGGGCGGCGTTGATCGCCGTCTCGGACATCGTCGTGGAGTCGGTACGCATGTAGGTGATGAAGCCGTTCTCGTACAGCTTCTGGGCCACCTGCATGGTGCGCTTGGCGCCGAACCCGAGCTTGCGAGCGGCTTCCTGCTGCAGCGTCGTGGTCCGGAACGGGGCGTAGGGCTTGCGGGTGTAGGGCTTGCGCTCCACCCGGCGTACCGCGAACGCGGACGAACTGAGCTGGGCGGCCAACGCGCCGGCCTCGACCTCGTCGAGGTGGGCGACCTCCCCGGCCGAGCGCAGCTGACCGTTGGCTCCGAAGTCGCGGCCGGAGGCCACGCGCTTGCCGTCCAGGCTCGCCAGCCGTGCGGTCAGGCTCGCCGGCTCGTCGGCGGTCGCCGTCCGCCCGGTCTCGAACTCGGCCTCGAGGTCCCAGTAGGAGGCGCTGCGGAAGGCCATGCGTTCCCGTTCGCGCTCCACCACCAGCCGGGTGGCCACGGACTGGACGCGCCCGGCCGAGAGGCGGGGCATGATCTTCTTCCAGAGGACCGGGGAGACCTCGTAGCCGTAGAGGCGGTCGAGGATGCGGCGGGTCTCCTGCGCGTCGACGAGCTGCTGATCCAGGTTGCGCGGGTTCTCGACGGCCTCGACGATCGCCCGCTCGGTGATCTCGTGGAACACCATCCGGTGCACCGGGACCTTGGGCTCGAGCAGCTCGTGCAGGTGCCAGGCGATGGCCTCGCCCTCGCGGTCCTCATCTGTCGCAAGGTAGAGCCGGTCGACCCCCACGAGGGCGTCCTTCAGCTTCTTGACCTGGGCCTTCTTCTCGGCGGCCACGACGTACAACGGCGTGAAGCCGTGGTCGACGTCGACGCCGAGCCGCGCCCAGGGTTCCTTCTTGTACTTGGCCGGGACCTCCGCGGCGCCGTTCGGCAGGTCGCGGACATGGCCGTAGGAACTCTCGACGATGTAGGCGTTGCCGAGGTAGCCGGCGATCTTCTTCGCCTTGGTCGGCGACTCGACGATCACCAGCGCCCGCCCGCCGGCAGCGGACTTGGCGGCCCCGCCAGTGCGACCGGAAGCAGGCCTCCTAGCAGAGCCTTCAGTCATCGCCGGACTGCCTGCTTCCGGGCGTACCCGGCGAAGATACGTACCGTCCGGCCACGCGCGATCTCCCGGTTGTGCTGCTCGACTGCTCTTCCCGCTCCCGCGGCGTCCCGGTGTCCGGTTCGACCGCACCCCTGGGGGAGAGTACCTGCCCGGAGGATCCACGCAATCCCGGTGCCCGGGGCGGGCCGGTACGGCCCGCCCCGGAACACCGGTGTGCGACTACGTCGTCGAGTGGGCCGCGTCCGCCTTGGCGGCCTCGGGCGCGGGGCTGTCTCCGACCGCGATGTCCTTGCGCTTGGAGTTGATCACGGCGGCGACGATGATCAGCGCCGCGGCGATCGCGATGCCCGCTCGCTCCCCGGTGTTCTCGTCGTGACCGACTGTCAGTTTCACGACCGCGGGGGCGATCAGCAGCGACACCAGGTTCATCACCTTGATCAGCGGGTTGATCGCCGGGCCTGCGGTGTCCTTGAACGGGTCGCCGACAGTGTCACCGATGATCGTGGCCTCGTGAGCCGGGGAGCCCTTGCCGCCGTGGTTACCGTCCTCGACGAGCTTCTTGGCGTTGTCCCAGGCACCACCGGAGTTGGCCAGGAACACCGCCATCAGGACGCCCGCCCCGATCGCGCCGCCGAGGAATCCGGCCAGCGGGGCGGTACCCAGGCCGAAGCCGACGGCTATCGGGGCCATCACCGCCAGCAGCCCTGGTGTGGCCAACTCACGCAGCGAGTCCTTGGTGCAGATGTCGACGACCTTGCCGTACTCCGGCTTGCCAGTGCCGTCCATGATCCCGGGAATCTCCCGGAACTGGCGGCGGACCTCGAACACGATCGCGCCGGCCGCCCGGGCGACCGCGTTGATCGCGAGACCGGAGAACAGGAACACGACGGCGGCGCCGAGGATGAGCCCGACCAGGATGTTCGGGTTGATGATCTCGAACACCGCCAGCGACTGCCGGATCCGCAGGCTCTTCTCGGACAGGTTCACGCCGGTCTGGTCGATCGCGTTGCCGACCGCGTCCTGGTATGAGCCGAACAGCGCGGTCGCCGCGAGCACGGCCGTGGCGATCGCGATGCCCTTGGTGATGGCCTTGGTGGTGTTGCCGACGGCGTCGAGCTTGGTCAGCACCAGCGCGCCGTCGCCGTGCACGTCGCCGGACATCTCGGCCACGCCCTGGGCGTTGTCCGAGACCGGGCCGAAGGTGTCCATGGCGACGATGACGCCGACCGTGGTCAACAGGCCGGTACCGGCCAGCGCGACCGCGAACAGGGCCAGGATCAGCACGCCGCTGCCGAGCAGGTAGGCCGCGTACACGGCCAGCGCGATCAGCACGGCCGAGTACACCGCTGACTCCAGACCGACCGAGATGCCGGCCAGGATCACGGTGGCCGGGCCGGTGAGCGAGGTGCGGCCGACGTCGATGACCGGCCTGCGGTTGGTCTCGGTGAAGTAGCCGGTCAACTGCTGGATGGCGGCCGCGAGCACGATGCCGATCAGCACCGCGACCAACGCGAACATCCGCGGGTCGCCGGAGACGGTGAACTGCCCGCCGACCACCATGCCCGCGGTCTGCGAGACGTTCTTCAGGCCCTCGTAGTGCGCGGGCAGGAACGCGAAAGCGGCGACGCCGCAGAGAATCGCGGACGTGACCGCGGAGATGAAGAAGCCGCGGTTGATGGCGGTCATGCCGCTGCGGTCGTTCGGGCGCGGGGACACCGCGAAGATGCCGACGATCGCGGTGAGCACACCGAGCATCGGCACGATCAGCGGGAACACGAGGCCGTCGTTGCCGAAGGCCGCGACACCGAGGATCAGGGCGGCGACCAGGGTCACCGCGTAGGACTCGAACAGGTCCGCGGCCATACCGGCACAGTCGCCGACGTTGTCGCCCACGTTGTCCGCGATCGTGGCGGCGTTGCGCGGGTCGTCCTCGGGGATGCCCTGCTCGACCTTGCCGACGAGGTCGGCGCCGACGTCGGCGGCCTTGGTGAAGATGCCGCCGCCGACACGCATGAACATTGCCAGCAGGGCCGCGCCGAAGCCGAAGCCCTCCAACACCTTCGGCGCCTCGTCCTTGTAGATGAGGACCACGACGGAGGCACCGAGCAGACCGAGACCGACGGTGAACATGCCGGCTACACCACCGGTGCGGAACGCGATCCGGGTGGCCGGCTGTTCGCCGCTCTTGCCGGCCCGGGCGGCCGCGGCGACACGCACATTTGCGCGCACGGCCAGCCACATGCCCACGTAGCCGGTGATCGCGGAGAAGACCGCGCCGACCACGAAGAAGATCGAGCGCCCGATGCGTTCCTTCGAGGAGTCCGCAGGCAAGGCGAACAGCACGAAGAAGGCCAGGGCCGCGAACACGGCGAGGGTCTTGAACTGCCGGGTCAGGTACGCCGAGGCGCCTTCCTGGATCGCCGTCGCGATCTCCTTCATCTTCTCGGTGCCCTCGTCGGCCCGTAGGACCTCCTTGACCAGGTACGCCGCCACCAGAAGCGCGAAGACAGCCACACCGGCCACCGCCACGACAATGGCCAGGTTTTGCCCGTGCAAGGAGACCTTGCCACTGCCCGCTGCAGCGGCGAGGGTGATCCCGGACATCAGTCCTCCTCAGGTTCCAGGCGTACCCGGAGCAATCGTGAGCCCGGGGGGACCCGCCGCGGCTCCAGCCGCGCGGGCACTGTTCAGCAACGCGAGGCTGTCACACGCTCGAGCGCTTGCGGAGTCTACGCACGCCGCGACACGCCACCGATCATCGGCCCGGACGTCAGCCGGTCGCACCCACTGCTTCGGCCACGGAGTCGTGGATCGGGAACACCTTGGTGAGGCCGGTGATGCGGAAGATCTTGAGGATGCGCTCCTGGGTACAGACCAGCAACAGCTTGCCGTCGTGGGCCCGAACCCGTTTCAGCCCGCCGACCAGCACGCCGAGGCCGGTGGAGTCGAGGAACTCGACCTTCTCCATGTCGACGATCAGGTTGTGCTTGCCGGAGTTGACCAGCTCGACCAGGCACTCCCGCAACTTGGGCGCCGTGTAGACGTCGATCTCGCCACCGACCTCGACGACGGTGAAGTCGCCTTCGGCCCGGGTATCCAGGGACAGTTCCACGACGGACCTCCACGCTGTCCCCCGGTCGACCGCAGACCGGTTCCGGCCGCGGGCCGCAGCGGCCGCAGGGAATTGCGAACTGCAGATTTCCCGCTGGACAGCTCAGGGCCACCCAGCGGCGCTGCGGGCATTGAATCATCTGTCGCGGGTCGGCCTCGACCGAACGTGCCGTCCCGACGCCGACCGGTAGTCATCGAACGGTCGGCGGGCGAGCCGGTCGCGATTGTCGGTGCGACAAGTCAGACTCCTGCCGTGGCAATTCGCACTGCCGCCGCGGCGACCGAGTCGACCGTCGGCGCCGTCCCGTCAGTCGGGCCGGCCGCGGTGCTGGCAGCCCGCTCCGACCGCGTCACCCACGTCCGGCACCTGCCCGCCCGGCCCGGCCGCACGGTGGCCTGGCCGGCCTGGGTGCCCGCCGAGCTGGTCGAGCTGTGGGCCGGCCGCGGGATCACGCGACCGTGGGAGCACCAGGTGCAGGCCGCCGAGCTGGTCCGCGGCGGGGCCAGCGTGGTGCTGTCCACCGGGACGGCGTCGGGCAAGTCGTTGGCCTACCTGATGCCCGGCCTGAGCGCCCTGTGGGAGGACGACCGGCGGCGGACCCGGGCCAACCGGTGCGGCACTGTCCTGTACCTGGCACCGACCAAGGCGTTGGCCGGCGACCAATTGGACTCGCTGGTGCGTCTCGGGCGAGGCGGACAGTGGCTGCGGCCGGCGCTGTTCGACGGCGACACCCCGCACCCGGAACGCGACTGGATCCGGCGGTACGCCAACTACGTGCTGACCAACCCGGACATGCTCAACCGCTCCCTGCTGCCGGCGCACAACCGGTGGGACCGGTTCCTGGGCAGCCTGCGGCTGGTCGTGATCGACGAGTGCCACACCTACCGCGGCGTGTTCGGCTCCCACGTGGCCCACGTGCTGCGGCGGCTGCGGCGGCTGTGCCGGGCCCACGGGTGTGACCCGACGTTCGTGCTGACCTCGGCGACCGTCGGCGACCCGGCGGGCACGGCGCAGCGGCTCACCGGGCTGCCCACGGCCGCGGTCACCGACGACGCCTCCCCGCGCGCCGCGACCACGATGCTGCTCTGGGACCCGGCGGCCGGCGGAGACGACGAGCACCCACGCCGGCGGCGGACCGCCGTGGCCGAGGCCGCGGATCTGCTCACCGACCTGGTCCTGGGCGGGTCCCAGGCGTTGGCGTTCGTCCGGTCCCGACGCGGGGCCGAGACGGTCTCGTTGATCGCGCGGGAGGCGCTGGCCCAGTGCGCCCCGCACCTGCGCGAGACCGTGGCCGCCTACCGCGGCGGCTACCTGCCGGAGGAGCGTCGGCTGCTGGAGGCGGCCCTGCGGACCGGCGCGCTGCGCGGGTTGGCGACCACCAGCGCATTGGAACTCGGCATCGACGTCGCGGGCCTGGACGCGGTGGTCATGGCCGGGTATCCGGGGAGCCGCGCGGCGATGTGGCAGCAGGCGGGCCGGGCCGGGCGGGCCGGCGCCGACGCGCTGGCCGTGCTCATCGCCCGCGACGACCCGCTGGACAACTACGTCGTCCACCACCCGGAGGCACTGTTCGACTGCCCGCCGGAGGCCGCGGTCATCGACCCGGCCAACCCGTACGTGCTCGGCCCGCACCTGTGCGCGGCCGCGGCCGAGGCCCCGCTGACCGACGCCGACCTGGAGCTGTTCGGCCCCGCTGCGCAGCCCCTGCTGGACGAACTGACCGGCGCCGGGTTGCTGCGACGGCGTAGCACCGGCTGGCACTGGACCCGGCGCGACCCCAGCGTGCTGCCCGGCGACATCCGGGGCGGCGGCGGGCCCGAGGTGCGCCTCGTCGAGCTGCACACCGGGCGGGTGCTGGGCAGCGTCGACGGGGCCCGGGCGCACACCCACGTCCACCCCGGAGCGGTGCACCTGCACCAGGGTCGGACCTACCTGGTGCACCACCTCGACCTCGAGGACGGCGTGGCCTTGCTCGAGCGGGCCGACCCCGACCACACCACGATGGCCCGGCAGATCGCCGACATCGGGATCGTCGACGTCCGGCAGAGCAGCCCCTCGGGTCAAGCGCGGATCCACTTCGGGACCGTGGACGTGACCACCCAGGTCGTGTCCTACCTGAGCAAGCGGCTGCGCACCGGCCAGGTCTTCGCCGAGACGCCGCTCGACCTGCCCGAGCAACGGCTGCGGACCACCGCGGTCTGGTGGACCCTGAGCGAGCGTCAGATCGCCGACAGCGCCGTTCCGGCGGGCGACCTTGCCGGGGCGGCCCACGCGGCCGAGCACGCCTCGATCGGGCTGCTGCCGTTGTTCGCGAGCTGCGACCGGTGGGACATCGGTGGGGTCTCCAGCGCGCGGCACCCCGACACCGGCACGTTGACCGTGTTCGTCCACGACGGGCACCCGGGCGGAGCCGGTTTCGCCGAGCGTGGGTACGCGGTGGCCGCCGACTGGCTCCGGGCGACCCGCGACCTGATCCTTGACTGCCCGTGCGAGGTCGGCTGCCCCAGCTGTGTGCAGTCGCCCAAGTGCGGCAACGGGAATCGGCCGCTGGACAAGGTGGGCGGGGCTCGCCTGCTGAGCGTGCTGCTGGGCGACACCCCGGCCTGAGCGTCCGCGGCATCCGCTGGGCCGGCCCGCGAGCGCGCCCGGACCGCGCGAGTGGTGCCGCTCACTCGCACCCACCGGACGACCTCGATGTCGGCGACAGGGCCTGCCGGATCGGTGTGGTCCAGGATGCAGCGCACCAGGCGGGTGCCGTTGGCCCGAGCCACCGTGGCCGCGCTCGCGCACCCGTCGCCGTGCCCCGCGGCGGCGGCCAGCGCCGCGAGGTCGGCCGCACCGGCCGCCTCGTGCCGAATGGTCAGACAGCGCACCGTGGTCATGGCGCACGCGCCGGCGACCGCGACGATCGCTGCCGCGATCAGGATCAGGATGCTGCCCGAGCCCCGGTCGCGACTCATCGCCGCGCCTCCGGCGGGATCGGCTCCCGCCGGGCGACCGCCGACCCGACGGCCTGCGGACCCAACCGCCCGAGCAGTTGGGTGCGGCTGGATGCGACGACCCGCACCGTCACGAGTTCGCCGGTCGAGGAGGTCCGGACCCGGGCACCGGGCGGACCGATCGACCTGACCAGCTCGGTGACCTGCTCGAGGCTCTCCCCGCGCGCCGCCGCCCGGGCCCCAGCCCGCGCGGCGTCGATGCAGGACATCTGGAGCCCGGCGAGTCCCACCGCCCAGATCGCCACCCACGCGACCACGACCAGGGCGGGCAGCGCCAACGCGAGCTCCACGGTGACTGCCCCGCGGTCGGCCGTCCGAGCAGTCCGGGACCCCCGCCTGCCGGCGGCCACCTCAGAACGGCTTGCTCAGGGCGTGCTCGATCACGCCGCTGACCAACGCCTCGACCCGGGAACTGGTCAGGATCTTCATCAGGCCCAGCGCGAACGCCGCGGCCGCCAACGTTCCCAACGCGTACTCGACGGTGCTCATCCCGCGATCGACCGCCCGCCCGAGCACCCTCCGGAGCAACTTCGTCCTCATCGGATGTCCTCCCCCTGCTTCCGGGCCGAGACCCTCTCGGCGCCGCCGAACTTTCCGAAGTGCCCGCCCGGTCACCGCAGCAGCGCCGGGGTGAGGCCGAGCGCGATCGGGACGACCCCGAGACACACGAATGCGGGCAGGAAGCACAGCGCCAGCGGCGCGACCGACCAGACGCCGACCCGCGCCAGCGCCGCGCCTGCCGCGGCCCGGCTGCGGGCCCGCAGCCCGGCCGCCTCCACCCCCATGGCGGCCGCCGCCCGGGTCCCCGAGACCGACGCCCGAGCCAGGATCCGGCCGACACCCGCGAGGTCGGGTACCGCGGCCAGGCCGGTCCAGCACTGCTCCGGCGGCTCACCGCGACGCAGTGCCCCGGCCGCGGCGGCCAGTGCCTGCGCGGCCTGCCCGTCGAGAACCTCCGCCACTGCCTCGGCCGCCCGCACCGGGCTCGCCCCGGCGGCCAGGCACGCCGCAAGCAGCTCGGTGGCCGCCACCGCCTCGATGCGTCGGCGCGCCGCCAGCCGCCCCCGCCCCAGGAGCCGCGTCACGGGAGAACCGCCTCGGCCGCCGCGATCATGCGACGAAGCCACAGCACCCCGGCGGCGTCGAGCAACAATCCGACGACCAGCAAGCCGACGCCGACTCTGGTCCCGAGCAGGACACCGAACGGCCTGGCTCCGACCGCGGTCCCGAGCAGCACCCCCAACAACGGCAGCCCACTCAGCACCCAACCGCCGGCCCGGACCCCCGCCAGTTCGGCGGCCAGGCGCTCGCGCAACATCTCCCGCTCGGCGGCCGCGGCGGCAACGGCGTCGAACCCCGCCGCCAGCCCGGCGCCGGTGCCCTCGGCCAACCGCCAGCACACCGCCAGGTCGCGCAGGCTGCCGAGGCCGGCAGCCGCGCCCGCGGCGGTCAACGCCTGCGCCACGTCGCCTCCCGATCCCGCCGCTGCGGCCACCGGATCGGCCCACCCACCGACCGGCAGGCTCGCCGCCACCCGGGTCAGCGCCGGCCGCGGCGCAACCCCCACCCGCAGTTCGGCGGCCATCTCGGCGGCGAACCGGGCCACCTCCGTGGCCCGCTCCCGGCCGGCCCGGCCGCGGCGGACGCGTTCGACCTCGCGCCGGACCAGCACCGCCACGCCGCCCAGGCACAACGCCCAAAGAACTCCTGCCACCGGGCCGGTCAGCGCCAACGCGACGGCCGCCGCGCAACCGATCATCACCGTGGGCCGCACCGGCCCGAGTCGTTCACTCATGGCGACGCCACCTCCCGCTGCGCCAGGCACCGGGTCAGGTCGGCCAGCCCGGGCCCCGGCCGCAGCCCGAACGGCAGCACCCGCAGGGCCACCGTCATCACCACCAACCCGTCGGCGCGGCGGCGCGGGACGGCGATCTCCACCAGGCGTCGAGTGCCGCAGGCATCGCGACTCAGGTGCAGCACGGCCTGGACGCCGGCGGCCAGTTGGCTGTGCAGGGCCGCCCGGCTCAGCCCGGCCCCGGTGGCGAGCGCCTCAAGCCGGGCGGGGACCGCACCGGCGGAATTGGCGTGGACCGTGGCCGCGCCGCCGTCGTGGCCGGTGTTGAGCGCGGACAGCAGGTCGGTCACCTCGGCGCCGCGGGCCTCGCCCACGATCAGTCGGTCGGCGCGCATCCGCAGCGCCTGGCGCACCAGTTCCCGCAGTGGGATCGCGCCCACGCCCTCGATGTTCGCCGGCCGTGCGGTCAGGCGGACGACATGCGGATGGACCGGGTCGATCTCCGGGACGTCCTCGACGACGACAAGCCGCTCGCTGCCCGAGATGCATCCGAGCAGGCTGGTCAGCATCGTGGTCTTGCCGGACCCGCCGGCCCCGGAGACCAGGAACGACAGCCGCGCGGTGAGGATCGCCTCCAGCCACGGCAGAACCGCCACCGGCAACGAGCCGGCGGCCACCATCTCGACGAGGCTGAACGGGATCCGCCGGGGGACCCGCAGCGACAGCGCTGTCCCGCCCGGTGCCAACGGGTGCAGCACTGCATGCATGCGGACGCCGTCGGGCAGCACGGCATCGGCGCACGGGCAGGCATCGTCGAGCCGGCCGCCCACCGAGTTCACCAACCGGACGGCGAGGCTGCGCAGGTCGGCCTCACCGGTGAAGCGGACCGGGACCCGTACCAGGCCCGCTCCCCGGTCGACCCACACCTGCTCGGCCCCGTTGACCAGCACGTCGGTGACCGACGGCTCGTCCAGCAGCGGACTCAGCGGACCGAGCGACAGCTCCGTCGGACGGCTCGCGGCAGGCCCGGCCACCGCGGCGACCCGGATCTGACGCGGCATCACGACTCCCCCTCGGTTCGCTTGTGCTCCTCGCTCGTTCCTCGCTTGTCGCAGTCGCTCACGACGCCGCCTTCGCGGCCAGCAGCTCATCGAGGAGTCGACCGCACAACGCCGCCCACGGCCCCCGGTCGACACCTGGCAGGTCGACGCGCTCCGACGCCCCGGCCAGCCGTCGGTCGGCCCGGACGTAGCCGGCCAGCGGCAGCCCCAACCCCGCGGCCACCAGCACCGGCGACAGCCCCGACGGCGTCGGCCCGCGCACAACGATCCGAAGGTCCGGGCACCCAACCGCAGCCTCAAGCGCCGCCACCACTCGGCCCGCCGCAGCGGTCGCCCGCACCTCGGCCGGGACCACCACCAGGACCGGGCCAGCGCAGGCCAACGCGATCCGCCCGGCCGCGTCGGGCCGCCGCGGCAGATCGACCACCACCAGGTCGCAGTCCCGGCGCCCGTTCTCCAGGGCGGTCCGCATCGCCTCGGCCGGGATCTCCAGCACCCCGTCGCGGTCCCACGACAGCAGGCTGAGCACAGCCGCTGACCGCACCCGGGGGAACGTCTCGAACAGGCCCGGCTCGCCGGGACCGACGTCGCCCTCGCCTGGCCGACGCGGCCCGCCGGCGGTGTCCGGACCGAGCATCAGGTCGAGTCCGCCGCCGAGCGGGTCGGCGTCGATGAGCATGCAGCGCAGGCCTCGGGAGACCGCGGTGAGCGCCAACGCGGTCGCCAACGTGCTGGCCCCGGCACCGCCTCGGCCCCCGACCGCGCACACCACCGGCACCGGCGGTGCAACCTCCCGCGCCTCCCCGAGCCGACGGACCAGCCAGTCGTGCGCGTCCGGCAGGAAAGCGACGTGCTCAGCGCCGACCGCCCCAGCGCCCTCCCAGACCGAGGCGTCGTCGAGATCGCGGCCCAGCAGCACGACTCCGCAACGGCGGGGCAGCCGCCGCCGGGTGACGTCGTCGACCGCGTCGACCCCGACCAGTACCAGGCCCGCGCCCGACCAAGCGCGCCGGGCAGCGCCGGCCTCGCGCACGACCTCCAACCCCACGCCGGCCGAGTCGACCGCTCGCAGCACTTCGTCGAGCAACTCCGGGTCGCCGGTGATCAACAACGGCAACCCCGGGCCGGCCGACCCGGCTCCCACTTCGTTCTCGGACAACGCACCCTCCCCGACTCGCGACCACGCCAGGCAGCCTCGGGCGCGCACGGTCGATCGGGAAGTCCGGAAGGCCCGCCTGTGGATGACGGGGGCCTGTGGATGACGGAGGGTTGTGAATCACAGCCCAGGGATCACAACTGGGGGATTACAGCTGGGATTGCAGGGAACTCAGTGCCAGGAGGGCGCGATGGGGTTGCGAACTCACGGGCCGACCTGGGTGGAGACAGAGGACGGACGGCCCCCGCCGGGGGGCGGGCCGTCGCCACACGGAGCCGACCCCGTCGAACCTGAACGGAGACAGAGGACGGCCCCCGCCGGGGGGGAGAGCGGGGGCCGTCGCCACAGTCCGACTCGGGGGGGAGGAGCCGAACCGGGATAGGCGCGGTCATATCGACCGGCACGACACATGGTGTACCCGAATGGCCCCCTGCGTAAACAGTGGGTCGACGCAAGTCCGTAAAAACTTCACCGCCACGCGACGTAAGCGA
Source organism: Sporichthyaceae bacterium (assembly GCA_036269075.1). Taxonomy (NCBI): domain Bacteria; kingdom Bacillati; phylum Actinomycetota; class Actinomycetes; order Sporichthyales; family Sporichthyaceae; species Sporichthyaceae bacterium. Next base: position 38,306 of record DATASX010000119.1, on the reverse strand, counting down.
CGAACGTCGGGCGCCACGAGCGCAGGGGAACCCTGCGCCGTATCCTCGACCGCGTGCTTCGCCACCCCGGCCCGACGCGCGCGGCGGCGTTCTTCGATCTCGACAAGACCGTCATCGCCAAGTCCAGCGCGCTCACTTTCTCCCGGCCGTTCTACCGCGGCGGGCTGATCAACCGTCGCGCCGTGTTGCGCAGCGCCTACGCGCATTTCGTGTTCCTGTCCGGCGGGGCCGACGCGGACCAGATCGAACGCATGCGGAAATACCTCTCCTCGTTGTGCGTCGGATGGGAGGTGGCCGCGGTGCAGGAGATCATCAATGAGACGTTGCACGACCTCATCGACCCGCTGATCTACGACGAGGCCGCCGAACTGATCGAGCAGCACCGGCTGGCCGGCCGCGACGTGGTCATCGTCAGCACATCCGGCGCGGAGATCGTCGGCCCGATCGGAGAATTGCTCGGAGCCGACCGGGTCATCGCCACCCGGATGGCGATCGACGAGGCCGGGCGCTACACCGGCGAGATCGAGTTCTACGCCTACGGCGAAAACAAAGCCGTCGCGGTACGCGAACTTGCCGAGGCCGAGGGCATCAACCTGGCCGAGTCCTACGCCTACTCCGACTCGGTCACCGACATGCCGATGCTCGAGGCAGTCGGGCACGGCTACGCGGTGAACCCGGACCGGGCGCTGCGCAAGGAGGCGTTGGCTCACGGTTGGCCGGTGCTGGCTTTCAACCGGCCCGTCTCGATGCGCCGCCGGATGCCCGCTTTCGGCAAGCCGAGCCGTCCGGTGATGGCGACCGCGGTGGCCGCCGGGGCCGTCGCGGCCGCGGCCGTGTGGTGGGTCGCACGGCGCGCCGAGCCCTGATTCACGGAGCGTGCATCGGGTGAAAAACCGACACAGTTCCTTTACTGGCTAGTTCGTTCTCGCGCTTTGGCCGACGCGCCGGAGCGTCGGGTAAAAAGCGCCGGGCAGGTCTTCCGCGCGGCCGACGTTCGGAGTAGACCTGAACTCGGCTGAGGTGGATCGAATGTTGATCGCGACAGCGTCCGGGTCACCTCCCCCAACGCGCCACCCCGGGTACCCACGCGGCTACCTGCCCATGTACGGGCCGTCGTGACAGGCTGGACCTGGTCCGGCGATATATGAGTTGCACGCTTGGTAGCCCGGCTTGACGCATCACAGCGACGGCGTCCCACTTCGGTCGGGGCGCCGTTCGCCTGTCCCGGTGCAAATGCCTTGCCAGTAGCCAACCTGACGGTCGGTCAGGTTGATCTGACGCCACCTCAGGTTCGGGAGCTCGATTTCGGATCCGCGACGATCGCCGCGCACACGTCCACCGCATCTGCGGCGGCCAGGCCGGTCGCCGCCGCGCAGTGTCGCAGCCATGCCGCCACCGCCTCGCTCGACCCGGTCGCATATCCGGCCAGCAATTCCCGGTACGTGGTCGCGCCGAGTCCGAGGTGCCCGATCGACGGGGCGACCACCCCGGCCGGATCCAACCCTCGGGTGATGAGTACCAGGCGGGCCGCGGCGCTCGCCACGACGCCGGCCGATTCCCCGAACGCGCCGCACGCCGCGACCTCGCCGTGCACCACCCCGGCCACCACGACCGCCGGTGCCGCGCTCTGCCTGTCCAACGCGGCAGCCAACAGATCAAGTCGTTGGGCGGCCGCGGTCGAACCGGGCCGACCCAGCCCGTCCGGAGGGGAGTCGTCGGCGGCGGCCAGGACGTGCAACCGGGCCAATACCTGCCGCGGTGCCACCCGCCAGGTCGCGGCGGCCGGCCCGAGTTCCGCGGCCACCCGCAACGCGCCCCGCAGCAACGCCGGCGCCGAGTCGTCGAGCACCGTGCCGCCGCGCAACTGCGCGAGGTCGATGTCCAGCCCGGCCAGTGCGGCATCCGCCCGCGCCGCCCGCAGCGCGATCTCGCCGCGGACCGCGTCGGGGTCGGTGCGCAGCAACGGATGGGCGGCCAACCGGTCGACCGCGCCCCGGGCGGCCACGGCCGCCGCGGCAACGCCGGGCAGTGCGGCCAGCGCCGCGAACGGGTCCGCCGTCATGTCGACCTCAGTTGCGGACGGCCATTGTCAGCCCGTCGCCGATCGGCACCAGGACGTGCTCCACCCGCGAATCAGCGCGGACCAACTCGGCGAACTCCCGCAACGCGATCGTGTCCGGGTCCTGATCGGCCTCCTCGACGATCCGGCCGGACCACAGCACGTTGTCGACCAGGATCACCCCGCCCGGGCGCATCCGCGGGACGAGCTCACCCCAGTAGGTCGCGTACCCGGCCTTGTCGGCGTCGATGAACGCCAGGTCGACCTGCGCGTCGGCGGGCAACGCTCGCAGCGTGTCCGCGGCCGGGGCCAGCCGCAGCTCGATTCGGTCGGCCAATCCGGCGCGCTCCCAGAACTTCCGGGCGACGCCAGTCCACTCCTCGCTGACGTCGCAGCACAGCAGCTTTCCGTCCGGCGCCAGCTCACGGGCCAGGCAGATCGCGGAGTAGCCGGTGAACGTCCCCACCTCGACGGCGAACCGGGGCCGGACCAGTCGCGCCAGCAGGCGCATGAAAGTGCCCTGCTCCGGCGAGATCTGCATCCCGCTGATCCGGCCGAGACCGGCCGTGTACTCGGCCAGCTCCACCAGCAACGGGTCCGGCGGGGTGACGTTGAGCGAGACGTACTCGGCGATGCCCGGACGCATGAACTTGGACTTCGGAGTCATTGCCCGACCGTACCCGCCGCACCGATCGCCCCGGACTGACGGATCGTCAGGTGCGACGCGCCCGGCCCCGCCGTGGGCAGCGTGGCGCAGTGCCCGGCAGACTGTCCCCGGCGAGGATCAGACCCGACGAGGGAGCGAGCATGGCGCTGGAACCGGTCGCACCGGCCGACGAGCCGTCCCTGGGCGAGTTGTTCGCCGCGGCCAGCCGCGACCTGTCGACAGTGATCCAGGCCGAGATCGACCTGGCCAAGGCCGAGGTCGGCGCCCAGGTCGGCAAGGTCGCGGCCGGGGCCGGGGCCTTCGGCGGGGCCGCATTCCTGGGGCTGTTCGCCTTCCAACTGTTCTCTTTCGGGTTCGCCTACGGGTTGGCGAAGGCAGGCCTGCCGCTGTGGGCGGCCTTCCTGATCGCCGGCGGGGCGTACCTGTTGGTGGCCGGTCTGCTGGCCCTGGTGGGGATCTCGGCGCTGAAGCGGGTCGGCCCCCCGGAGCGCACGATCCGCAGCGCCCAGCAGACCGTGGCCGTGCTCAAGAACCGCGGCAAGAGCGCCGCGCCGGCTCGACCCGGCATCTGATCCCCGCGCCGCCACACCGAGCCATGCCGGTCGACACCGACGTCGTCCTGGCCGAGGGGCCTTGGGCGCACCGTCAGATTTCAGCCAACGGCGCGCGGTTCCACGTCGTGGAGGCGGGCACCGGCCCGCTGGTACTGCTGCTGCACGGCTTCCCGACGTTCTGGTGGACCTGGCGGCACCAACTCCCCGCGCTGGCGGAGGCCGGCTGTCGGGCCGTCGCGATGGATCTGCGCGGATACGGCGGCAGCGACAAGACCCCCCGGGGTTACGACCCGTTCTCGCTGGCCGGTGACGTCGCCGGGGTGATCCGGTCCTTGGGTGCGGCGCAGGCCACCGTCGTGGGGCACGGGTGGGGTGGGTTGCTGGCCTGGACGCTGGCCGCGACCGAACCGGAGCTGTGCTCCGGGCTGGTCGCGATCTCGGCGCCCCACCCGTTGCGGATGCGGGGCGCGATCGCCGGGTCCGGACGGCAGGTGGCCGCGGCGTCCTACATGATCGGCTTCCAGCGACCGTGGGTCCCGGAGCGGCGCCTGGTCCGGGACGACGCCGCCGAGGTGGGCCGACTGCTGTCGGAGTGGTCCGGCGGCACCGGTTGGCCGGACGAACCGACCGCGGCCCGCTACCGGGCGGCCATGCAGATCGACGCGGTTGCGCACTGCGCGCTGGAGTACCACCGGTGGGCCTTCCGGTCGCTGTTCCGCCCTGACGGGCAGCGCTTCGCCCGCCGGATGCGCGCGCCGGTCCGCTGCCCCGTCCTGCAACTGCACGGCGCCGCCGACCCCGTGGTGCTGAGCCGGACCGCCGGCGGGTCCGGCCGCTGGGTCGCGGGCCCTTACACGTCGGTGACGATCCCCCGCGCCGGGCACTTCCCGCACGAGGAGCAACCGGACGCCGTCACCACCGAACTACTGGCGCACCTGACCGGTTGAGCCAACCAGCTCAGACGCAGCCCTTGGTGTCGACGCTGGTCGTCAGGTCCTGCGCGCTCTGGGCGTCGGTCTGGACCTCCTTGGCCGTCAGCACGTATCCCGTCTCGCTGCTCTCCACCGACTTGGCGAACACCACGCCGTAGACCCCGCCGGTGACCGACACCAGCGGGCCGCCGGAGTTGCCCGGCTCGATCTGGGAGTAGATCGAGAACACGTCGCGGTCGACCGAGCCGGAGTCGTAGATGTCCGGGCCGCGGGCGTTGATCTCCTCGCGGATTCGGGCGGAGACGAACTTCAGCGGCCCGTCCAGCGGGAAACCCACGGCGACCGCGTCGTTGCGCCGCACCCCGGAGGTGTCGAAGTTCAGCGTCGGGGCGGACAGGCCGGGGACGTAGATGACCGCGACATCGCGCCGGTAGTCGAACAGCACCACCCGGCCCTGCAACTTCTTGCCGGTGCCGCGGACCGAGACCGTCGGGCTGGTCACGCCGGCGACCACGTGGGCGTTGGTCATCACGTGCTGCGGGGCGAACACGAACCCGCTGCCCTCCAACGCCTTTCGGCAGGACAGCGCGGCGCCCTCGACCTTGACGACACTGCCCGCGGCGGTCTGCACCGCAGCCGAGGTCAGCGACGAGGAGTCCGGCGGGTTCACCGGCAGGATCCGCTCGTTGTCGAACGGACCGAAGACCTGGGTCAGCCCGTTCTTGTTCAGCAGCCGGGACAACGACCGGTCCAGGGCTGCCACCCCGGACGGCATGACCTTGTTGACCCCGGCGAGGATTTCCGAGCGCCGTACCTCGGTGGTGATGTTCGGGATCGGGGCGCGGGCCAGCGCGTTGCCGACGAACCACGCGACCACCAGCAGCGAGACCACGCCGAAGACCGCCCCGGTGCTCGCGTCGATCACGTGCCCGGGCCGCCAAGTCAACCTGCGGCGCAGTTCCGTGCCGGCGACCGAGCCGAGCAACTGCCCGACGGTCGCCAGGCTCAGCACCACCGCGACCGCGAAGATCGCCTGGCCCAGTTGCGAACCGAGGATCCCGACGATCTTCGGCGCGATCCCGATGCCGATGATGCCGCCGGCCAGGAAGCCGGTGAACGCACAGAACCCGATCAGGAAGCCCTGCCGGAACCCGGCGACGCCGAAGGAGATCGAGGCGACGATCAGGATCAGGTCCACCGGGCTCACTGGCGCACCATCCGGGCGCCGTGCACGTCGGGAGGTGGCGGACACTGTGACATCGGTTCGCTCACAGGCTCGCTCACTGGCGCACCATCCGGGCGCCGTGCACGTCGGGAGGCGGCGGACACTGTGACATCGGTTCGCTCACAGGCTGGCTCACTGGCGCACCATCCGGGCGCCGTGCACGTCGGGAGGCGGCGGACACTGTGACATCGGTTCGCTCGCAGGCTCGCTCACCCCGACGACTCCTTCGCCAGCGCGGCCGCCTCGGCCTCGTCCAGCGAACGCATCGCGAGCCGGATCATGTCGTCGGGCAGCTCTGAGACGTCGTCGCGCGCCCAGGGCCGTTCCCAACCGGCCAGGCGCAGCAGCCGGTCCAGCAGATTCGCAGTGAAGCCCCAGACCAGCATCCCGTTGACCCGGAATGCCGGCCCGATGAAGCCGCTGCGATGGCGGACCATGAGCCGGTTGGCCGGGTCGAGCAGGTCGTCCACCCGGACGGCGTGCACCGCGGCGACCTCGGCCGCGTCGACCGCCGCGACCGGCGACAGCTCCCGCCACCAGGCCAGCACCGGGGTCACCACGTAGCCGCTCACCGGGATGTACAGCTCGGGGAGCGTGGCCAGCACCTCGACACCGGCGGCGTCGAGCCCGGTCTCCTCGACGGTCTCCCGAACGGCGGCGCCCGCCGGACCGGCGTCGTCCGGGTCGATCGCACCACCGGGGAAAGCCGGCTGCCCGGCGTGGCTGCGCAGGTCGGAGGACCGCTCGATCAGCAGCACCCGCAGGTCCGCGACCGGATCGACCCAGAACAGCAGCAGCACCGCGGCCGGGCGGCCGCCCTGCGCGGGCGGCAGCGCCACCGCGAGGTCCTCGGCACGCGCCGTGGTCGCCACCTCGAGCAACGAGGCGAACGGCTCGGGCAGATTCACCCATTCCCCTTCGCGACCGGACCCAGCTTCTTCTCGACGGCCGCGCGCACCTCGTCCGTGCTGGTGAACGCACCATAGTGGACCCCGGCCACGGTCCCGTCGGACCGGACGAAGAACGTGACCGGCGGGCCGGGGACGTGCAGGGGCCCGCGGACCGAGCTGTTGGGGTCCTCCAACGATGGCCAGCCCACTTGGTGGTAAGAGTTCCAGGCACGGGCGTCCGCCGGGTCGTCGGACAGGTCAAGGCCCACGAACCGAACCGCGTCACCGAGCGCCTGGTGGGCCGCGACCAGGTACTGCGCCTCCTGCGCGCACGGCCCGCACCAGCTCGCCCAGAGGTTCAGCAGCGCCGGACCGCGCAGGTCGACGAGCCGGATCGGGGCACCGCCGCCGAGGCAGTCCAGCCGCAGCGCAGGCAGCTTGCCGCCGGACCCCGTCGACCCGCCCGGCAGCGGGGTCGCCAGCGCGGTGCACGGGACCGACGGGCCGTCCGGTCGGGAGTTCACGGTGGCCGCCGCGGCGCTCGGTGTCGCCGCCGTCGTCGTCGTGGACCCGACGGTGTGCGATCCGCACGCCGCCAGCAGTCCCAGCAACCCCACGACGCCGACCCGGCTTAAGAGGAGGAACCTCATCGCGGCGGACCGGTCTTCACCAGCTTGGCCGCCTTCTCCGGGTCGGTCTCGCCCTCGCCGTAGGACGGGCACAGTTCGGCGAGCGAGCAGGCCCCGCAGGCCGGCTTGCGGGCGAAGCAGCGGCGCCGGCCGTGCCAGATCAGCCGTTGGGACAGGTCGGTCCACTCCTTGCGCGGGATCAACGCGGCGACGTCCTGCTCAACCTTGACCGGGTCGTCGTTCCGGGTCCAGCGGAAGCGGCGGGCCAGGCGCCCGAAGTGAGTGTCGACGGTCAGTCCGGGTATCCCGAAGGCGTTGCCGAGCACCACGTTGGCGGTCTTGCGGCCCACACCAGGAAGCGTGACCAGGTCCTCCAGCCGGGGCGGGACCTCTCCGCCGAACCGCTCGCACAGGGCCTGGGCCATCCCGATGACCGAGTTGGACTTCGCCCGGAAAAAACCTGTGGAGGCGACGATCGTCTCCATCTCGGCCCGGTCGGCGGCCGCGTAGTCCGCGGCGGTGCGGTACTTCGCGAACAGCACCGGGGTCACCGAGTTGACCCGCACGTCGGTGGTCTGCGCGGACAGGATCGTGGCGACCAGCAGCTGCAACGGGTCGGCGAAGTCCAGCTCACAGTGGGCGTCCGGGTAGAGCACGCCCAGCTCGCGGCTGATGCGACGGGCCCGGCGGGTGAGGGCCAACGGGGTCTCGTCGTCGAAGCGGCGGGCGGCGCCCGGCCGCGGACCGGACGGCACCGGGGTCTGGGTTCGCGGCACCGGCCCAGATTACGTGGGCCGCCGCGGAACGCGTCGTCACCCGCTGCGGACATACCAGCTATCCCGCGGGCAGTTCCCGGCAGAGGCGTGTGACCCGGACCACGCCAGGCCCGTTAGAGTCAGCGACGCGGCGGGGGGACTGCTCCTCACCTGCGGATATTGGAGGTTGGACGTGGACGACGTCATCAAGAAGGCACCCTTGTTCGCCTCTCTGGACGACGACGCGGCTGCCGACTTGCGACGCTCGATGATCGAGGTCAACCTCGGCCGCGGGCAGGTGTTGTTCCGCGAGGGTGAGACCGGCGACCGGCTCTACGTGGTCGCCGAAGGCAAGATCAAGCTCGGCCGTTCCTCCAGCGACGGCCGCGAGAACCTGCTCTCCGTGCTGGGGCCGGGCGAGATGTTCGGCGAGCTGTCGCTGTTCGACCCCGGCGCCCGCAGCGCCACTGCCACCGCCGTCACCGAGGCCCGGCTGTTCGCGCTGAGCAACGAGAATCTGAAGCCCTGGGTGCACGGCCGGCCCGAGGTCGCGCTGTCCCTGCTGCGCCAGCTGTCGCGCCGGCTGCGGCGGACCAGCGAGGTCGTCGGCGACCTGGTGTTCTCCGACGTCCCGGGCCGCGTGGCCAAGGCGCTGCTGGACCTGTCGACCCGGTTCGGCATGCAGTCCGAGGAGGGCGTCCACGTCGGGCACGACCTGACGCAGGAGGAGCTGGCCCAGCTGGTCGGCGCCTCCCGGGAGACCGTCAACAAGGCCTTGGCAGATTTCGCCGGCCGCGGTTGGCTGCGCCTGGAGGCCCGGGCGGTCGTCCTGCTGGACGTCGACCGCCTGCAGCGCCGCGCCCGGTAACCGCCGAACACGTTCGTCCGCTCATCGATGAGCGGGCGGGGTTCTCTCATACGCGGGCGGCGTTCTCTCATACGCGGGGCAGGGCCGGTGGACCGGCCGACTCGCACGTCCCCACCGCGTGCGGTCGGCTCGGCCCAACTGGGCAGACACATTTGTGAAAATTGTTGTCTGTCGGTGTATATGTGACTCCAGCGACTCGATGACTGTCAAGCTCCGATACCACTTCGACACAAAGGTGTCGTTTGGTCACTCCTGTTACACGCTCAGAGCAGCCGCCCGGCGCACCTGTCCTCGGGTTGCCCTCACCCATCGATTTCTCGTAACCCGCGGACGTCTTCGAAAGTTCACCCGAATGCCGAAACGGGTGCGTACCGATGCGACCTGGCTGGGTTGTCCGACTTGTCCTAATCTCGCCGGAGGGGTCCGCGTCCCGGTGGCCCTTTGGAGGCTCGGGCATGCACTTGGATCTGCTGCCCTCGGTGCTCACGCTGGGTGTGCTCGAGGCGGGGCTGTACGGACTGCTGCCGGTCGCGGTGGTGCTCACCTATCGGATCAGTCGAACGATCGGCTTCGTCCACGGTGGATTCGCGATCCTCGGCGGCCTGCTCTACGCCGTCCTGGTCAACGGCCGCAACCACGACGACGGCTTCGGTCTGCACCCGATCGTGGGGACCTGGTCGGCGTTCGTCCTGGTCATCGGCGCAGGCGCGCTCGGCGGGGCGCTGTTCGGGACGCTGGTGATGTCGCGCTGGACGGCCGAACTGCCCGGCATCACCCTGACGGTCATCTCGATCGCGGGCCTGCTGGTGGTCGGCAACCTTTCCGGCTTCTACCTCGACCCGGGCGGCTTCTCGATCGCCTCGAGCCCGTTCGGCACCGGGGGCACCCGGGTGGGCAAGGTCGTCATCACCAATCACCGCCTGGCCACGCTGCTGATCCTGGTCGCGATCGTGGTGGCGTTGACGATCTTCCTGAACCGCACCTACAGCGGGCTGGCCATCCGGGCGATCGCCGACGACGTCGAGGCCAGCGTCTGGTGCGGGACCAAGCTGCGCCTGATCGGCACCGGCGTCTACGGGGTGTCCGGAGCGATCGCGTCGATGGCCGGAGCGCTCTACGCCGGGGCGGTCGCCGAGGCGGCCGACGGCATGCTCGGCCTGTTCGTCGTCGGGTTGCTGCTGGCCATCGTGGGCGGCATGCGCTCGGTCCCACTCGCGCTGGCCGCCGCGCTGGTGTACGGCACCCTGCACACCGCGCTGGTCGCCGGGATGTTCGGCGACGTCAGCGCCGGTTGGCAGCAGATCACGCTGTTCACGGCGCTGCTCGCGCTGATCATCGTCGCAGCCCGGTTCCGCAAGGAGAGCTTCTTCCTCCTCGCGGGCCATCAGACATGACTCGCGGCAGGCCGGTGGTCCGCGACGAGGGCGTCGGGCAGTGGACCAGGACCCGGCCCGTGCGCCGGGCGATGTCCAGCCCCTGGTCGCTGCTGCTGACCCTGGGTCTGTTCGGCTGGGTGCTGGTCACCCCGGAGTACCTGATCTACACGCTGTCGGCCGCGGTGCCGGTGGCGATCCTCGGCCTGGGCCTGCTGGTCCTGCAGGGCTGGACCAGGGAGATCTCGCTGTGCTCGGCCGGCCTGTTCGCGACCACCGCGTACTACTTCAACTGGCTGAACCGGCCGATCGAGGGCAAAGGCCTGCCGTGGATCGTCGCGGCTGTGCTGGCCGTCGGCGGGGTCACGCTCTCGATGGCGTTGCTGGCGATGGTGTCGTCCAAGCTGCCGGCGATGTACATGATCGTGCTGACGATCGGCCTGCAGATCCTGATCGAGACGACGATCTACGACGTCGGTTGGCTGTCCGGCGGTACCTCCGGCGGTGACGGCCACGCCCCGCTGGCCGACCCGCGGCCAAGGCCGTTCGGCATCGACATCACCAGCGACACCCGGTTCTACTTCCTCTGCCTGGGCTGGCTGGCGGTCGTGCTGGTCGCGCTGGTCCGCCTGCGGCGCAGCCCGACGGGACTGGCGTTCCTGCTGGTGGGTTCGAATCGGCAGTCGGCCGCCGCAGTCGGCATCCCGGCCGCGCGGTTCCGGGTCTTCGCGTTCACCACGGCCGGCTTCCTGGCCGGCATCGCCGGCGTCCTGGGCGCGATGCTCTACATCAGCCCGCCGCTGTACCTGTCCTACCGGGTGCAGAACTCTCTGCTGCTGCTGGCGATCCCGGTGGTCGCGGGCATCGACTCGATGGCCTCGGTGGTCCTGGTAGCGGCGCTGCTGATCGTGATGCCGGTCGCGCTGGAGCGCTGGCACATCGACCAGAACTTCGTGTATTCGGTGACGCTGGCGATCGGGGCACTGTTCGGCGCCCGCGGCATCGGCGGCCGGATGCAGGACCTGGAACGTCGACTACGGCACGGCGCACGGCGGATGCGTACCAAAGGCAAGCGGATGGCCACCGTCGTGCTGCGGGAGGCCTACGGCCTGGCCGACGAGGCGAACTACGTGCTCTCGCCGCAGGAGCGCGCGGAGTGCCTGTCGCTGATCGAGCAGTGGCTGCCGCCGCGGCCCGATCACGACGTGGCCATCCGCGCTGAGGACGTCCGCCTGTCCTTCGGTGCGATCCAGGCGCTGCGGGGCGCCGACATCACTGTCCCGACCGGCCAGATGGTCGGCCTGATCGGCCCGAACGGTGCGGGCAAGACCACGCTGTTCGACGTCATCTCCGGCTTCACCCCGCCGGACTCCGGCCGGATCGCGATGTTCGGCCGCGACGTGACCCGGATGAAGGCCTGGGACCGGTCCAAGCTCGGCATGGCACGCACGTTCCAGAACACCCGGGTCGTCACCGAACTGACCGCCGGCGACAACATCTGCGCCGGGGCCTACCAGGCCATTCACGTCAACCCGGCCTGGTTCCTGCTCGGGCGGCGCAGCGCCTGGGACAAGATGCGCCAGGCCGAAGAGGTCGGCTACGCCGCGGCCCGCCTGCTGGACGTCCACAAGTACTGGGACGAGCGGGTCGGGACGCTCGAGTTCTCCGCCCGCCGGCGGATCGAGATCGCCCGGGCGCTCGTCGCCGGCCCCCGGGTGCTGCTGCTCGACGAGCCGGCCGCCGGTCTGGACCCGGCCTCGAGCTCGGCACTGTTCGACCTGGTCCGCCGGCTCCACCGCGACCTCGGACTGTCCGTCCTGATCGTCGAGCACTACGTCAAGGCCGTGCTGGACACCTGCGACCTCGTCTACGTATTGGCCGAGGGCGCGGTGATGGCGGCCGGCACGCCGGAGGAGATCGCGGCCAACGTCGCCGTTCAGGAGAACTACCTGGGCACCCGGCTCACCTGGTTCGACGAGGCGGTCGAGGCCGCGGACGCCCAACTGCTCGAGGCCGACGCCGAGGCGGGCGCCGGAGCCCCTGCGCGGCCGGCCCCGTGAGCGAGCTCCTGCCGATCCTGCAGGTCGAGTCCCTGGTCGCCGGGTACTCGGGCCTCGCCGTGCTGCACAAGGTTAACCTGCATGTGAACTCCGGCGAGGTGGTCTCGCTGCTCGGGGCCAACGGCGCCGGCAAATCGACCCTGCTCAAGACGATCATGGGCACGGTCCCGGTCATCCAGGGCTACATCCGACTGGAGGGCGTCGGGATCGCCGGTTGGGCGCCGCACAAGCGGGTCGCGGCCGGGATCGGGTTCTCCCCCGAGGGCCGGCGGATCTTCGCGAACCTGTCCACCGAGGAGAACCTCCTCATGGGCTCCGCGGCGCTGCCCCGCTCCCGCAAGCGGGACGGGCTCGATCACGTCTTCACGCTGTTCCCGGTGCTGGCCGACCGACGCGGCCAGAAGGCGGGCACGCTGTCCGGTGGCGAGCAGCAGATGGTCGCGATCGCCCGGGCGATGATGCCGAGCCCTCGACTGCTGCTGGTCGAGGAACCGTCGCAAGGCTTGGCACCGGTCGTCGTCGACGTGGTCTACGCCGCGCTGCGCGACATCGCGAACACCGGGGTCGCGGTGCTGGTGGCCGAACAGTTCCAGCAGGTCCACGAGGAGGCCAGCGACCGGATCCTGGTCATCGACAAGGGCACGATCGTGGCCGACCGGCGCCGCCGCGGCGGGACAGCAAGCCGTACCCCGGCGGCCGAGCGGACGGCCACGTAACTCGCGTCGGCTCCGTGGCAAGGCCGGGCAACGGTCGGCTGCGGGCGTCCCCCCGGCGGGTCAGAACCCGGAAAAGCTTCGCCGACGATGCCCGGAATGCACCATTTGTTCCGAACCGAATGCGCCCCAGCAACGTCCGACGGTGCAGGGTACGAGGACGACGAGAGGACAGGACCCATGGGCGGGCACGGAAAGCTGGTGCGACGGGCCACGATCGGGGCGTTGGTCGCCGGGTTGTGCACCCCGGTCGCCGCGTCGGCCGCGATCAGTTCCGCGGCGCTGCCGAACGACAAGTCGACAGTGCTTCACCTCAGCGAGAAGGACGCGAACAAGACCTTCAACGTCACCCTGCGCACCCGCATCGTGGTCGACCTGCACGGCTCCTACGACCCACCCGCGGTCGACCACCCGGAGGTCCTGCGGGAGGGCGTCCACAGCGGTGGCTACCCGACCCAGTCCGACGCCACGGCCACGTTCAAGGCAATCTCGCTCGGCAACGCGACGATCTCCAGCCGGCTCGACTCCGACTGCATGCACCCGCAGCCTGGACACGCGGGATGCATGATGATGCCCGCGCCGCTGCTGATCAACATCGTCGTCGACCAGGGCGTCCTGCCACCGACGGTGGCCCCCGTCCCGGCGCCGGCGACGCCGCCCGGCATTCTCACCCGCCTCGGCCTGCCGATCACGATCCCGCGCGGTCGCTGACCGACCGGGTTAGCGTGGACGGCATGTGCCGGAACATTCAGACGCTGCACAATTTCGAGCCGCCCGCGACCGCGGACGAGATCGCAGCGGCCGCGCTGCAGTACGTCCGCAAGATCAGCGGCGCGACCCGCCCATCGGCAGTCAACGCCGCCGCGTTCGACCGGGCCGTCGCCGCGGTCACGGCGGCCTCCAGCGAGCTGCTGGACGCGCTGACGACCCCGGCGCCGCCCCGCAACCGCGAGGTTGAGGCGACCAAAGCCCGGGCACGAGCAGCCGTTCGGTACGGCGCCCAGGCCACGTAGTCTCGGCCGCATGATCCTCATCAACCTGAAGCTCCGGGTCCGGCCGGACAAGCTCGACGAGTGGCTCGAGGTCGCCCGGCAGTACCGGGCCGACGTCAGCGCCGAAGCCGGCAACCGATACTTCGAGTGGTATCGCGACATCGACGACCCGCACGTGTTCGCCGCGGTCGAGTGCTTCACCGACGCCGATGCCGGGTCCGCGCACATGGCGACGCCCCACGTGAAGGCGTTCATGGACCGCGCGCCCGACCTGGTTGCCGAGCAGCCGCACATCGTCTACGCGGATTCCCCCGACATCACCGGCTGGGGCCCGATGGGTGAGATCCAGCCCCGCTGACGGGTCCCACCACCGCTCTGCGACTTCTGCTGCCTGTCGCACCTATCCGGGGCCTCCGATAGGTGCGACAGGCAGCAGAAGTGCGATCAAGGGGGTGGGTTTCAGTCGACCTCGAAGCGGTAGCCGAATCCGCGCAGCGTGGTGATCCGGTCCCACCGATCGCCGGCGTCGGCCAATTTCCGCCGGAGGTTGGCCACGTGGACGTCCAGGGTCTTGGTCGACCCCTCCCAGTTCTCGTCCCAGACCAGGTCCATCAGCGTTTCCCGGCGGACCGCGCCGCCGGCTTCGGCGACCAGCGCCCCCAGCAGCTCGAACTCCTTCGGCCGCAACGGGACCTCGGCGCCGTCGAACAGGGCCCGCCGAGATCGGTGGTCGAGCACCAGGCCGCCGAGGTGCACCTCGTCCGCACCGGTGTCCGAGCCCCGGCGTAGGTGCGCCCGCAGTCGGGCCAGCAACTCACCGAGGCGGAACGGCTTGGCGACGAAGTCGTCCGCGCCCGCGTCCAACGCGCGTACGGCGTCGGCCTCCTCGTTGCGCGCGGTGACCACCACGATCACCACGCCCGAGTCGGACTCGCGCAGTTCCTGACATACCGTCACGCCGTCGCCGTCGGGCAGGCCGAGGTCGAGCAGGACCAGTTCGGCACCCTGGGAGAGCTCGCGGGCCGACGACGCGTCGCGCGCCCAGGCGACGTCGTACCCGGCCCCGGCCAACGCGGTGACCAGGTCGGCACCGATCGTCTCGTCGTCCTCGACGACGAGCACGCGGGTATCCCGTACGGCAGGCTGCTCGATCACTTCGACCATCGCCGGCTCCGCACCCCCTGACGTCGGCTTCCGACCCTAGCGGCGGCAGGCCACCGACACCGGAGCGTTGCGTCGAACCACAGGTGATCGCAAGGGCCACGTCTAGAGTTCGGTGCCGTGAACCTGATCGTCGCGTCCGGATTCAACCCCGTCAGCGCCCACGACTGGCTCGCCGACATGGGCCCGGCAGCACTGCTCGTGGTGATGTTCGCCGAGACCGGGCTGCTGGTCGGCTTCTTCCTGCCGGGCGACTCGTTGCTGTTCACCGCCGGCCTGCTGTCGGCGACCAATTCCCAAGGCATCCACGTCCCGTTGGTGCCCGCGGTGCTCTGCGCGGCCGCCGGGGCTCTGCTCGGTGCGCAGTGCGGCTACCTGATCGGCCGCCGGGCGGGGCCGGTGCTGCTGAACCAGCGGAAGAACCCCAAACTGCACGAGGCCGCCGAACGCGCCACGGTGCACCTGGAGCGTTACGGCACCCCGAAGGCGCTGGTGCTGGGCCGGTTCATCCCCTTCGTGCGCACCGTGATCAACCCGTTGGCCGGCGCGTTGGGCGTGCCCGCCCGGGTGTTCACGCTGTGGCAGGTCGTCGGTGGGCTGATCTGGAGTGTGGGGATCACAGTGGCCGGCCGCGCGGTCGGCGACCGGGTCCCGAGCATCGACAAGTACCTGCTGCCGTTGGTCGGCGTCGTGGTGGCGCTGTCGCTGATCCCGGTCCTGCTCGAGATCCTGCGCGCGCGCCGCGGCGCCCGGTCCTGACGGGCCGTCAGCCCGGATCGGTCGCCTGCTCCGCGGCCGGGAGCAGCACGGTCAGTCGGGTCGTCGGGTCGGTGCGGGCGTGCACCAGGCGACCGTTCTGCGCGGCCGCCAACGACGCGGCGATCGAGAGCCCCAACCGGCGCGGGCCATCCAGCGGCGGGGCGTTCTCCGGCACCAGCGGGCCGCCGGCGTGCCCCTCGTCGGCGACGTCGATCGCGACGGCGCTTGCGGCCGAGCGAGCCGTCACCGTGACCGTGCCCTGCCCGTGCAGCCGAGCGTTGTCCAGCAGTACGTCGAGAATCTGCCGAACGGCGGCCGCGGAGGCCAGCGCCACCGAGTGGTCGCGCTCCACGATGACCAGGCTGCGCCCGTCGGCCTCCAGCTGCGAGGCCCACCGCAGGCGCAGGTCCGACAGCAGCGGCCCGACCGGCAGCGGCGCCACGGTGGTCGTACCGCGAGCCAGCGTGAGCACGTCGTCGATGGTGGCCGCCAGCCGGTCGGCGCCGGACATGGCGTCCCGGGCCGCGGCCCGCAGCTCGTCGTCGGGGCCGGACAGGGCGTGCTCCAGGCCCAGCCGCAGGTCGGTCAGCGGGGTGCGCAGCTGGTGGGAGGCCACCGCGGTGAACGCCCGCTCCCGGGCCAGGATGTCGTCGAGCCGGGCGGCGGTGCGGTTCAGCGCGGCCCCGGCCTTGTCGATCTCCTCGACGCCGCAGGCTGCGGCGCGGACCGCGAAGTTGCCGTCGCCGAGTTCCTCGGCCACCCGCTCCAGCTCGGTCAGCGGACGGGCCAGCCGGCGGGCCTGACCGGCGGCCAGCAGCGAGCTGGAGACCCCCGCCAGCAGCGCCAGCCCGGCCAGCAGCGACCAGGCGCCGACCACCTTCGTCGACACGCTGTGGCGCGGCGCGGCGGCACGGACCACCTCGGCCACCGACTTGCCGTCCTCGAACAGCGGAATCGCGATCACGATCTCGCTGGCGCCGGTGTGCTCGTACGGCACGCCAGTGTTGATCGCGGTCGTCACGTCGGGCCCACCGGACAACGGCCCGGAGCCGGAGGTGCGCGTCCCGTCCAGCCCGTAGAGGCCGATCTTCGTGCCGCCGAGGCTGGTGGTGGTCGCCTTCGGGTCGTCGACCTCGGCCCGGACCGAGGCCCGCAGCGCGGCCCGCTCCAGGTCGCCCTCCTGGTCGTAGAGGTAGAGCTGGTGGACCGCGTAGGCCAGCGGCAACCCGAACAGGGTCACGGCCAGCGCGGCGGCCAGCACGGCAACGCCCAGGATCTTCCGTCGCACCGGGTGCCCTCACCTTCGCCTGGCGATGAGGCTACTTGCGAGCCCGTAGCGAATCGAACACATCGCCGCACAGCGGGCCCGGCGTCCGCCCCACCTCGACGAACCATTCCTGTCCCAACAGCAACCGGAACAGTGGCCGGGGCAGCCGCAGCAGCAGCCGCAGCGTCCGCACCGAGGACCCGCCGGTCGACTGGCTGGCATGCGCCGCCAACGCGGCCCGCTTGGCCGCCAACTGCGCCCGCACATCAATGCGGTGGGTCAGGTCGGCCCGGGCGGTGTAGGCGTCCGGACGCATCTCGAACGGCAGCCGCAGTCGTCGCGCGAACCGGATGATCCGCAGCAACGCGTCGCGGTCCACGGTGGCCTCGAGAACCACCGGGGTGCCCGCCGAACGGGCCGCGGCGTGTCCGACGTGATGCACGGCAACATGGTCGGGGTGCCCGTAGCCCCCGGTACGGTCGTAAACTGTCAGAACGTCCGCGGACTCCTCGATCAGGATCCGGGCGAGTCGCGCGGCCGCTTCCGCCGTGTCGACGGCGGAGAATGAACCCGGTCGAGTCGAATCGTCTGATCCGGAATCGCCGTATCCCAGGCACTCAACCCGAGCGCAGCCCAGCGCCCGGGCGGAGGCGGCCAGTTCCACCAGCCTGACCCCGCCCAGCCCGGCGCCCTGCTCGGCCGGTCCAGCCAGTCCCGCCTCTCCGGCGGTCGCGACGACTAGGACGACACGATGACCCTCTGCCGAGACGCGGGCTAGGGTGCCTCCCGTGAGCAGCGCCTCGTCATCCGGATGCGCGTGGAACGACACCAAGGTGTACGGCACTTCCCGCCCTCCGTTGCGCATTGCGCATGTCACCGATTTCTACCTGCCGCGCTGCGGCGGGATCGAACTGCAGGTCCGCGACCTCTCCCACAGGCAGGCCGCCGCGGGCCACGAGGTCAGTGTGATCACTTCGACGCCCGGCGGCGCGGTACCGAGGGAGCGCGAGTTCACCACCGACGTGCGGGTGCACCGCCTCGCCGACGCCGGGAAGATGCCCGGCCACATGCCCGCGGTGCGCAGGGCGCTGCGGGCCGCCCTGCGCTCCGGCCGATTCGACGTCGTCCACGTGCACGGGGCGCCCTGGTCGCCGCTGGCCTTCGCCGCCGCCGCCCTGGCCGACGAGCGGCCCACGGTCTTCACCATGCACTCGATCCTCGGCCCGGCCGAGGCGGGCGCGCGGCTGATCCAGCCGGTGTCGCGTTTCCAGCACTGGCCGGCGGTGTGGACCGCCGTCAGCGACGTCGCGGCCCGCCCGATGCGCCGGATCATGGGCCCGGACGCCCAGGTCCACGTGCTGCCGAACGGGGTCGACGTCTCCGACTGGCGCGTGCGGCCGGTGCCCCGCGACCCGGACGACGTGGTCGCGGTGGCCGTCATGCGACTGACCGGTCGCAAGCGCGGCCTGCCGCTGCTGAAAGTGCTCAAGGAGGCCCGGGAGCACCTTCCCGAGCACATCCGGCTGCGCACGATGATCATCGGCGACGGCCCGCGGCGCGGCTCGATGCAGAAGTTCCTGGACAAGAACGACCTGGGCGAGGACGTCGTGCTGGCCGGCCGCCGGCCGCGCGCCGACGTCCGCACCGCGCTGGCCCGGGCCGACGTCTTCCTGGCACCGGCGATCCTGGAGTCGTTCGGGATCGCCGCGCTGGAGGCCCGCTGTGCGGGCGTCCCGGTGATCGCCCGCGCCGAGTCCGGGACCAGTGAGTTCATCCGGCACGGCCAGGAGGGCCTGCTGGCCGACGACGACTCGGCGATGGCCGCAGCCCTGGTCACGTTGGCCTCCGACTCCATCGCCCGGGCCCGCATCGCCGCGCACAACCGGAGCGTCGCACCGGCCTCCGACTGGGACTCCGTACTCGAGCGGACGGCCGATCTTTACCGGTTGGCCGGGGCGGTGACCCCGCTCACCGCGCTCGAGGCCGTGTCCTGAGGCCCCGATGACGCAAGCGGCGTTCGCCAATGCGCACGTAGGTAGGCAATGAACAGAGCCTTCAGACCTGCATGTGTGCCTACCGGAGTGCGCACTTGGTGACAGTCAGTAATGCTGTGGGTCGGTTGCGCGCCAACGCGGCAGGACGGAAGCGGCCGCACGTCGTCGGCGAGCTGGGCGTCGTCCTGCTGCTGCTGGTCTTCTACGACTGGGTCCGCTCGCAGGCCGCGCCGCGGCGTGACGAGGCGTTCGACCACGGCTTCGACGTGTTCCACCTCGAGCAGCGGCTGCGCCTGGACTGGGAGCACTGGGCCAACGACCGCCTCGAGCAGCATCACGCGATTCGCTGGGTGGAGTCCTGGTACTACCAGTTGGCGCACATCGCCACCGCGATGGCCGTCCTGGTGGCCTGCTACCTGTTCGCCCCGAAGATGTACCGCCGGGCCCGGAACACCCTGGCGGCGACCAACGTCGTCGGCCTGATCGTGTTCGCGGTGTACCCGGTCGCCCCGCCGCGGCTACTGCCCGGCGCGGGCTTCATCGACACGATCCCGCTGGCCCTGGGCGGCGGCAGCGCCGCCCTCCCGGAGCCCGATCAGTACGCGGCCATGCCCTCGCTGCACCTGGCCTGGGCGACCTGGGTGGCTTTCTCCGTCTGGGCCATGACCCAGGAGCTGGACCGGTTCAAATGGCTGCGGATCGCGGCGACGCTGCACCCGGTGGTGACCGCGAGCGCGGTGGTGTCGACGGCCAACCACTACGTGCTGGACGTGCTGGCCGGGGTATTCCTGACGCTGGTCGGCTGGGCGCTGTTCGGTGCGCGGGAGCGTCAGATGATCGCGCGGCGCATGAGCACCGCGAACACGCAACCCGCGGGCACCAGCGGGAGCCAGACCGTCAGCAACCGGTACGCGACGACCGCACCGACCGCACCCGCACCGGGGGCACCGACCGCGACCAACCCACCGGTCAGCAGCACGTCGAACGTACCGAGCCCGCCCGGCGCCGGGACCAACGCGGCGAGTCCGGACACCGTCACGTAGACCGCGACGGCGGTGACGGGGCTGAGGTGGACATCGAGGCTGCGCAGCGCCGCGTAGATGACCAGGCCGTGCAGCACCGGCGTGGCCAGCGCGCCGAGCCACAGCGCCGCGGCCCGCCCCGGGTTGCGCATGACGTCGCGCAGCTCGGCGACCTCGTTGCGGATCGTCCGCCGCTGCGCCGGCTCGACGGCGGCGCGGGCGGCCGCCCGCCGCCGCCGGGCCCGCACGAACAAGGCGCCTGCCATGACCAGGCCGCCGGTGGCGAGCGCGACGTGACCCCGCCCCGGGATCACCTCATGCAGGGCGTCGTGCACCTGGGCGGACAGCGTCTGCCAGATCATGTGGAAGCGCCCGGGCAGCGAGACCACCACCGCGAGCAGGAGCACAAGGTGAGCGACCAGCCCCGCGAACGAGTTGAGGCCGACGGCGGCCATGCCCGTCCGCGTGTTCACACCGCACCGGCGCAGGAAGCGGACGTTGACCGCCATGCCCCCGACCCCGGCCGGCAGCAGGTTGTTCATGAACGAGGCCGCCACCTGGACCAGGAACAGCCGGCCGATCGGCGGCGTGGTGCGCAGCGAACCCAGCTGGGTGATCGAGCCCGAGATCCACAGGGCGACCACGGCGAGCGAGGCCAGGCCGAGCCATTCGCGGTCGGCGCCGCGCACCCCGTTCACGGCCACGGTGATGGCGTCGCGGTGCGCCCAGGCCACCACGCCGACCGAGACTGCAACCAGCGAGGCGACAAGCGCTACCGGTCGGCTCACCGTGGGGGCGGCCGGCACAGCGCTATCGACCATGACGGGGTACCTCGGGGTGGTAGACGTCGCCGGAGCGGTTGCTTCAGGGGCAACGGGCACCTGTCGGCCCGTTGCGGCCTCGGGAAACCGTACCGCGCCGCGTCGCCGGGCGGTGGGTGGGACATCGGTCACACCTGGAAACAATCTGGCAACGACGTACGGCCGAACGTGTCGCCGCCGCCTCGCCGAGTGGCTCGATCGGCTGCGACCGCCTGGTCAAGGCACTCGAAGACACCCAGAAGTGCCTACCCCGGTTCCTCCTCGCCGGAAACACCCGGATCGACTTTCTCCGGTCGGCGAGCTCCTGGGTCCTAAGATCCGGACGTGGCTCGACTGCTGCTGGTGGAGGACGACGAGGCGATCGGCCGACGCGTCGAGGCCGCCCTGCGTGCCAACGGGCACCAGGTGATGTGGCAGCGCACCGGCGGCAGCGCGTTGATCGAGGCCGGCCGGTCCCCGTTCGACCTGGTGCTGCTCGACCTGGGCCTGCCCGACCGCGACGGCGTCGAGGTCTGCCGCGACCTGCGGGTCCAGCTGCCGAGCTGCGTGATCGTGATGCTGACCGCACGCCGCGAGGAGATGGATGTCGTGGTCGGCCTTGAGGCCGGCGCCGACGACTACATCACCAAGCCGTTCGGAATGACCGAACTGACCGCCCGGGTCCGCGCCCACCTGCGGCGGCTGTCGGCCGACACGACCACCCCGGTCGACGTTTTCATCGACGGCGACCTGGTGCTCGACCCGTCGGCGCGCCGCTGCTCGGTGGGCGGCCTGGAGGTCGACCTGCGAGCCAAGGAGTTCGACCTGCTGGCCCGGCTGGCCCGGGCCGCCGGCCATGCACTGTCCCGCGAGGTGCTGATGGCCGACGTGTGGGACGAGAACTGGTTCGGCTCGACGAAGACCCTCGACGTCCACATCGCCGCGGTCCGGCGGCGGCTCGACGCGGCGGCGGCACGAACCGACCCGCCCGCCCGGGTGCCGGGCATCACCACGCTGCGGGGCCACGGCTACCGCCTCGACCCGGTCTCCCCGGCCTGAGCCGGTTCCGCTGGAGGATTTCGCCCATGGCCAGACGGATCGTCGTCGCTGCACACGACGACATCGACGGCAGTCCCGCGACCGAGACCATCTCGTTCGGGCTCGACGGGGTCGAGTACGAGATCGACCTGTCGGCCCGCAACGCCGCCGCGCTGCGCACGATCTTCGAGCGCTACCGCGCCGCGGGGCGTCGGGTCAGCGGTGTGCGGCGCCGGGCGGCTGGGCCCAACAAGGGCGCCGCGACCCGGGTGGACCCGGCGCAGATGGCCGCGATCCGGGACTGGGCACGCCGCCACGGGCTCCCGGTCAGCGAACGCGGGCGGGTGCCCAGTTCGGTGATCGAGCAGTACAACGCCGCCCGCTGAGAAGCCGCCGCCCGGGTATGACAGTGCCCTCCCCGCGTATGACAGTGCCCATTCCGCTCATCGATGATCGGCGTGCTGCCTCAGGTGAGCGTCAGCTCCGGGAGCAGGATGCCCTCGAGTCGGTGCATCCCGGCTATGCCGACCCGCCCGGCGTCGAGGTCCGGCCGGGCGACGTCGACCACCAGGCCCGCTGCCGGGTCGTAGCAGCGCAGCGCACCGGACTGGTCCGGCGCCCAGATGGCCAGCAGCACGGCGCGGTCGCCGGAGCCCTCCACCATCACCGGGACCGGCAACCCGGCACCGGCCGCCGCGGCGGCGGCGTCGAGCGCGGCGACCCGCCGCGGCCAGTCGACGTCGATCAGCGGGACCCACCCGAACCGGGCGCCGGTGAGCAGCGTGAAGCGGTTGGCGAACTTGGCCATCGCGGTCGGCGGGGCGCCGAGGAAACGTGGCCGCGGCGCCGGGCCCATCCCCTTGCGGTTGATCGCGACCGACACCGCGTCCTGCTGGGCTCGGAAGCGCTGCTCGAACGGCAAGCCGTCCTCGCCGCGGTCGTCCTCCAGCCGGATTCCGGTGGTCAGCCACAATGCGAACGCCGGGTCGAGCAGCACCCGCATGAGAATCATCGCCGCCGCGCCGCCGTGGCCGGGGCTCTGCTGCCGCAGCCGTAGCCGGGCGCCGTCGTCGTCGATGAACTCGGCCGCCCCGAGGTTGCCGCCGAGCACGCCGAGGTGGTGGTGCAGCCAACGGAAGTCGCGGCGGTAGGCCTGCACGCTCTCGGCCAGGCGCGAGATCGTGCCGAGGTCGCGGCCGGCGGCGAGCAGCAGGGTCAGGTACGCGGCCAGTGCCGGGTTGGCGCCGGTCAGGATCATCTCGACGCGGGCGGAGTCGTCGGCGTCCAGCTCGCCCAGCCGGTGGCCGGCCCGGACCAGCCGGTGGGTGCCGAGCACCGGCGCCCCACCCGGTCGGCAGACCGCGAGCAGCGAGTCGACTGCGCCCGGGCCGAGCACGGCGTCGAAACGCTTGCGGGCGACCTCCTCGGCCGCGGCCAGACTGTTGGGGTCGAGTGGGGAGAGCGCGTCGGTCGCGGCGGGCTCGACGTCAGGCACCGTCGGCCGGGTGCCCGGGAGAACCCGGTGCAACATGCCGCGGACGTCGTGCATCCTCAGACCTTGCCCTCACTCACGGTCCCAGTTTCCCACCGGTTCGTGTCCGAGGCGAGAAGTGGATGTAACAACTCAACCACGTGAACTACCCGACGTTGCGTCAGATGTGCTGTCTGGCCACGACAACTGAACCCGTCCGCGACGACCGGAACTGCCGCCTCCAGCGCCTGGAGCGCGGGTAACAGCCCGGCCCGGGCCACCGCGACCGAGGTCTCGTAGTGCTCGCGCTCGTAGCCGAACGCGCCGGCGCCGCCGCAGCACCCGCTGTCCAGGAGTCGGGTTGTCGCCCCGCAGCGCTCCAGCAGCCCTAGGTCGGCGGCCGCGCCGGCAGTCGCGTGCTGGTGGCAGTGGACGAGCACCGCGACCGGACCGGACAACCGGCCCGGTGGACGCCAGTCCGGCGCGAGGCGTTCCAGGGCCTGCGACAGCGAGACCGCGACCTCGGCCACCGCGGCCGCGCGCGGGTCGTCAGCGAACAGCCCGGGCAGGTCGGTGCGCAGCGCGGCCAGGCAACTCGGCTCGAGCCCGACGATCGGGGTCCCGGAGACTGCGGCCGGCCCGAGGACGTCCAACGTGCGGGCGAGCACCCGGCGGGCCACGGTCAGTTGCCCGGTGTGGATCCATGTCAGCCCGCAGCATTGCGTGCCCGGCACCACCAGGACGCGCAACCCGGCCGCGGCCAGCACGTCGACGGCCGCGGCCGCGACGTGCGGGGCGTAGGCGGCGGTGAACGTGTCGACCCAGAGCGCCACCCGCGGTCCGGCCTCCGGGCCGGCCGCGGCGGGCAAGGGCGTGGACCGCGGGGCGAACCGGGGCAGGGGCCGGTGCTCGGTGAGCCCGCCGACCCGGCGCAGCAATCGCCCGGTCGGACCCCGCGAGAACAGGTTGGCCGCCCCGGGCGCGCGGCGGGCCAACCGGGCCCACACGGGCAGGAAACCCATCGACCAGTGGGCGGCCGGGCGCAGCCGCCGGCGGTAGTGGTGGTGCAGGAACTCGGCCTTGTACGTGGCCATGTCGACGGCCACCGGGCAGTCGCTGCGGCAGCCCTTGCAGGCCAGGCACAGATCGAGGGCGTCGCGTACCTCCGTCGAGCGCCACCCGTCGGCAATGAGTTCGCCCCGCAGCATCTCCGCCAGGACCCGCGCCCGACCGCGGGTGGAGTCCTTCTCGTCGCCGGTGGCCCGGAAGCTCGGGCACATCACCCCGCCGGTCTGCTGCCGGCACTTGGCCACGCCGACACAGCGGTCCAGCGCGTCGGCCAGGCTGCCGCCGTCCTCCGGGTAGGCGAACACCAGCGGCAGGGACGTCCGCGGCCCCGGTCGCAGGTCGTGATCCACCGGCCGCGGGTCGACGAGGATACCGGGGTTCAGCAGGTTGCCCGGGTCCCAGGCCGCCTTGAACTCCGCAAACGCCGTCAGGACCGCCGGTGCGAAGGTGCGACGCAGCAGGGCGGAGCGGGCCTGGCCGTCGCCGTGCTCGCCGGAGCAGGACCCGCCGTGCGCCGCGACCAGGTCCGCGGCCTGCTCCAGGAACTTCCGATAGCCCGCGACGCCGGCTGCCGAGCGCAGGTCGAAGTCGATCCGGACGTGCATGCAGCCGTCGGCGAAGTGGCCGTAGAGCACGCCGCGCCGGCCGTGCTCGCGCATCAGCGCCCGGAATCCGCGCAGGTAGTCGCCCAGCCGGTCGACCGGGACCGCCGCGTCCTCCCAGCCGGGCCAGGCAGCCACCCGCCTGCCGGTCGAGTCCATGGCCCGGGTCGCGGTCCCGGCACCCTCCTCGCGGATCCGCCAGATCACTGCCTGGGCCGCGGCGTCGACCACGACCGCCGCGCCGCGGACTGTGACCTCGGCGGCGATCCCGTCCCGTGCCGCGCAGGCGGCCGCCTGCGCCGCATCCCGATCGGCACCGGTGAATTCGAGCAACAACCAGCCGTCGCCGGGCGGAAGGCCCGCCGCGGCCGGGTCGGCGCCGGTCGGCAGCAGCGTGCGGTCCAGGCCCTCGCAGGTCGCCGGGTGCCAGGGCACGATCCGGCCGATCGCGTCGGCGGCGTCGACGAGGTCGTCGAACGCCAGCACCAGCAGGACCCGTGCGCGGGGGACCGGCACCAGCGAGACTGTGGCGCCGAGCAGGACCGCGCAGGTGCCCTCACTGCCGACCAACGCCTTGGCGACGTGGCGACCGTTCTCCGACAGCAGGTGGTGCAGTCCGTAGCCGGAGGCCTGGCGCGGGAACTGGCCCAGCCCGGCCCGGATCGCCTCGCCATGACGGTCCGTCAGATCCTGCAGGGCCCGGTGCAGTGCGCCGACCCGGCCGGCGGCGCTCGGGTCCAGCTCGCCCACGCGGGTGCGGGTCCCGTCGGCCAGCAGCACGTCCAGGGATTGCACGTGGTCGACGGTGCGGCCCCAGACCGGTGAGTGGGAACCGCAGGCGTTGTTGCCAACCATCCCGCCGAGTGTGGCCCGGGAGTGGGTCGACGGGTCCGGACCGAACGTCAGCCCGTGTCGTGTGCCGGCGGCCCGCAACCGGTCGAGCACGACCCCGGGCTCCACCACCGCGGTCGCCGACGCCGGATCGAGGTCGAGGATCCGGTTGAACCGACGGGAGCAGTCGAGCACGATGCCCGGCCCGATCGCGTTGCCGGCCACCGAAGTCCCACCGCCGCGCATGGTCACCGGCACCCGGTGCGCAGCGGCGACGGCAACCGCCACCGCGACCTCGTCGGCCGATCCCGGGAAGACCACGGCACGAGGGACATGCCGGTAGACCGAGGCGTCGGCGCTGTACTCGGCGCGCCGGCGCACCGCGTCGTCGACGGCCGCCGGCGGCAACGCCGCCCGCAACTCTCCGATGAAGTCCATCGCGTCAAGCCTGCCCGGTCGCACCCTGCCCAGCCCGCGGCAGGGCGGACAGGACCACCAGGGTTGCGGCCAACGCCGCGCACAACGCGGCCCCGACGAAAACCGCCCGGTACTGGTCCAGGACCGCGGCGCGCACGGCCCGTTCGTATGGCGCGCACTGTCCCGGGCTGGCCGGGCACAGCGCCGCCGGCGGCAGCACGCCATGCATCCGGGCGCGGAACACCGCCAGGCCGCGGGCCGTCAGCAGCGGCAGGCCGACGGCGATCCCGAGCAACCAGTCGGGCAACCCGGCGGCCAGGTCGACCGGGCCCGACCGCGGGGTGCCCTCGGTCCGCAACGCGGCGACCGGCACCGCCGCCAACCCCAGCCCGCCGCCGACCGCGAGCAGCGACAACCAGCAGAAGTGCCCGCGTAACGCGCTGGCGCCCCAGTGCGACATCGCAACCAGACCGACCAGGGCGCCGAGAAAACCGATCGCGGCGACCACCCAGGACCCCAGCCGCAAGAGCACTCCGCAAATCAACACCGCGATCACGAAGGCCATGGCCATCCGCAGGTCGACCCACGCCCCGGCGGCGGCCACCCGGGGATGGCGGGTCGCCAAGTTGAACAACGGCACGTAGACCACGGCTGCCGCAAACGCCGCACCGGCCAGTCCGGCGACCACCGCACCGAACGCGCCGCGGCCGGGCGTCCGACGCGATCGCACCGTCACCGAGCAGCCGAGCAGGACGGCCGTCCCGGCGCAGACCGCCAGCCACGGCCGGATCCCGGCCCAGCCGACCGTCGGGGACCGCAGCCCACCCAGTCCGGCCACGAGGAGGCCGCCGGCCGCTCCCCGGACCGCCACCGCGGACAGCACCGGGATCCCCTCGCGCGCGACGAACTCCCGCAGCCCCAACACCCGCCACCGGTCGGCCGGGCCGTGCAGGTCGCGCCAAACCGCGGCCACCGCGAGCGCCACCAGCACGAGGACCAGCGGGGCGACGCCGAGCGCCGTCGGGCGGAACAGCGAGCCGTGGTTCCCACGATGCATCGCCAGCAGCAGCCCGACGCCCAACCCGGCCCAGACCAGCAGTGCGCCCGACCGGTCCAGCCGCGGGCGATCGTGGCGGTCGCGCGGGTCGTCGCGGCTGACCAGCAACCAGGCCAGCGCCAGCCCGAGCGCGACGTCCCAGAGCAGCACCGTGCGCCAGGACGACCACAGCCGTAACGAGGTGGCCACCCAGGTACCGGCCGCCGGGGCCAGCACCACGGCGCCGAGCACCAGCGCTCGCGGCCGGCCCGCACACACCGGCGGCCACCAGGACCGCACCATCGCCAGGCCGGTCGGGACCAGCAGACCGGCGGCCGCGCCCTGGATCGCCCGCCCCGCACACAACTGGCCGGGCGCGTCGGCACCGCCGGCGACCGCCGCACCGACGCTCCACCCCACCAGCGCGGTCAACGCCTGCCGGCGCGGGCCGAGCACCCCGGTCAGCGCGGTGGCCCGCATGGTCGTGGCCGCCGCGATCGCGAAGACACTGATCATGGCCAGCCCCGTGGCCAGGCGGTCCGGAGCGAGGTGGAGCCCGGTGAACACCCCCCGGACCAGCGGCGCCTGCACAAATACGTCGGCGGCCGCGACAAGCACCCCGGCCGCCACCGCGAGCAACCGCGCCCGCGCACGCGCGGACCGGGCCCCGAGCACCGGGTCCGGCACCCGCGCGGTCCACGTCCGCCAGGAAGTCATGGCACCCTGGAGGTCAGATCCCGGAGGTTGCCGTGCTCGATCCCGTCCTGCCCGACCGGGCCCGCGAGGACTCCGACGAGGCCTGGGGCGCCGAACGCGAGAGCTCGGACTCCCGCGAGGCCTGGCTGCGCCGCGAACGTCCCCCGCACCACGAGGGCTGATCCCGCGGTCTGCACGGGCCTCAGTGCCTCGGGTCCTTGACCGCGATGAGCGTGTACATCAACGGGACCCGGTTGCGCCCCGCCGGCAGGGCGTGCCGGCCGTCGGTGGTCGGAACCATCCAGGGCAGCGCGTGCCACTCGCTCTCGTCGTGCTCGGCCAGCGAGGTGATCCGCAGCCCGGCCTCGATCAGCGCGCTCAGGATCTCGCCGAGCCCGTGGTTCCAGACGTAGCGCTGCGGGGCGGCCAACTCGACCGAGCGGTTCGTGTAGGTGGTCGGCGAGTCGACGAACTGCGGCTCGGCGGTGTTGAAGTACGGGTAGCGGATGACCAATTGGCCGTCGGTGCGCTCGTCGTCGAGGGTGAACAGCACCGGGTGCAGTTCGCGCAGGTACAGGCGACCTCCGGGCTCGAGCAACGACGCGACCACCCGCGCCCAGCCGACGATGTCCGGCAACCAGCACAGGGCACCGACGCCGGTGTAGACGAGGTCGAAGCGCTCGCCGTCGAGGCTCACGTTCGCCTCGTAGACGTCGGAGACGACGAAGCGGGCCGGGACCCCGGCGCGGGCGCACAGGGCCTTGGCCGCGGCGATCGCCGAGGGTGAGAAGTCCAGCCCGGTGACCCGAGCGCCGAGCCGCGCCAGCGACAACGTGTCGGTTCCGACGTTGCACTGCAGGTGGATGGCCCGTTGCCCGGTGAGGTCGCCGAGCCGCCGTGCGTCGTACGCGACGACGCTGGACAGTGCTGACGGGTCGTCAGCCAGCGCCTGCGCTCCGTCGGCGGCAAGCTGGACGGGGACCCGGGCCTCCCAGTTCTCCAGGTTGGCCTGCCGGTACTGGTCCACCAGTCCCCTCGTTTCGCACTTGCGCCGCTGCTGTCCGGACAAGTCTTACGCGTCACGGAGGGGAATGCGCAGAGGGTTCACCTACTCACGCGCCGGGCGGGGGAGCGGCCAGTAGACAGTCGCCGCAGTAACCGCCGCCGGGGACGCGGTAGTACAGGCAACAACTGTTGCGTACGAACCTGCCTCCCGGACCGCGGAACGAACCCGTGTCGGCGAGGATCCCCGTCTGCAGCAGCCCGGTGACCACTGCGCGGGCCGCCCCCGCACGGGTCCCTGCCGCGGCGGTGAGCGCGGGCAGCGTGCCGGCCAGCGCCGAGGCGACGTTTCCCCACAGCACCTTGCGCGACACGCCCAGGTCCGCGGCCGCCGCGGTCAGCGCGGCGACCGGGCCGGCGGCGAGATCGTCCGAGAGTTCGCGTGCCAGGTCGCCCGGGGCAGTCGGCGCCGGCCGCCCGGTCGGGTCGGGCAACGCCAGCGGCACCGGACCCAGCACGTCGCGCCACCACAGCCGAGCCGGATCCAGATCGAGAAGTACCCCGCCCAGCAGGGCGGTTCCCATCGACGGGCAGACCAGCCGGGCCGCCAGGCCGAGGTGGGTCAGGGAAACCGCGGCCCGGCGGTCGATCCGGTGGCGCTCGAGCCCGGCGCGTTCGGCGACCGCGTCGGTCACCGCCGCGACACGAGCTGCCAACACCGTCGGATCCGCCACCAGCTCGCGGAACGGCCGCCAGGCGGGGACATCCACACCGATCGTGGGCGGCGGGTCGGTGTCCAGGACGTAGAAGGGGCCGGCCGCCGCCGCCGCGTCCAGTGCCGCGAGGATCCTTGAGTCGGCCACGGCCGCAAGCCTAATCGTGAACAACTGACGCCCCGTAAGGTTGCGCGGGAGTTCCGATCGGCAGGCTTACCCTCACCTAACCTGTGACATGTACGCATCAGGGTGACTGGACGTCAGATAAGTGGTTACATACGGCACATGGCCAAAACTGACGCACCGAAGGTAAAGCTCCGGACCGTCGACAAGCGCACGGCCGGGCGTCGCGCTCGCGAGACCCGCGACCGGATTCTCGAGGCGCTGAACAAGCTGCTCGGCACGATGCCCTACCGCGATGTCCGCGTCACCGACATCGTGCGCGAGGTGGGCACGTCGCCGGCCACCTTCTACCAGTACTTCGCCGACATCGAGACCGCCGTCCTGGCGCTGGCCGGCGACGTGGCGAAGGACGCCGCCGGGCTGAAGTCGTTGGCCGAGGGCGCAAACATGACCGGCAAGGGCGCGGGCACCGCGGTCGACAAGATCGTCGACGGGATCGCGGGCTTCTGGCGCGAGCACGAGGCGGTGCTGCGGGTGCTGGAGACCGCGGCCGGGGAGGGCGACGCGCGCTTCAAGAAGGTGCGTGCCAATTTGCTGTCCAACCTCTCGCTGCCGCTCGCCGCGGTTGCCGGGGAGACCAAGGAAGCCAAGTCCAACGCGGTGGCCCTGGCCAACCTCGTCGTGTCGACGGCCGGCAGCAAGGCGGCCGACGCCGGGGCAACCGTCGCCGAGATCCGCGGTGCGGTGGGCCGCATGGTCTTCTGGGGCATCACCGGGCGGAAGCCTGCCTGAGGACGCGGGCCTGGAGCAGTCTCTGGGTCTTTGGTGCGAACGCGTCGGGGGTCTGCTGGAGCAGACCCTCGACGTGGCATTGGCGCACCACGGCTTGCGGCGTCGGCACTGGCAGGTCCTCGACGCGCTCGGCCCGGCGCCACTGACCAGGGCTCAGATCGCCGAGGCGATGCTTCCGTTCTGGGTCGCCGCCGCGGTCACCCAGACAGATGTGGTCGACGACCTGGTGCGCCGCGACTGGGCGGAGACCGACGGCTCGTCGTACTGGCTGACCAGCGCCGGCCGCGCCGCGCACGAACGCATCACCGCCGCGGTGGCACAACTGCAGGCCGACTCGTTGCGCGGCATCCCCGAGGCCGACCGGCGGGTCGCGCTGGAGGTGCTGGCCCGCGTCGCGGCCAACCTCTCGCCTTAGGAGCTGGGTAGGCCGATCAGACTGGGCAGCTCGAGGTCCGGGTCCAACTCGATTCCCGCCTCCCGCAGCACCGAGTCCAGCAGCGCCCAGGTCCAGTCGGCCAGGCGCGCCACGATCGCCGTCGGGAGGTCTGACGTCTCGTCAGCTGACGTGGACTCAGCAAGCAGTCGCGACCGGGCCACCGACTCCACCATCCCCACCACCGCGTGCGCCAGGTCGGTGGTGACCTCCGGGGCCACCCCGAGGAACCCCAGGTAGCCGCCGAACAGCGCGCCCAGGTGGTCGGCGGCCGACCGGCGCACCGTCGGGTAGGTGGCGTCCTCGTCGAGCCCGGTGTGGCCGAGCAGGTAACGGTGCAGGTTGCGGTTGGCGGCCAACCAGCCGACATAGCCCGAGATCGCGTTGGTGATCATCTGGCGGGCCGACCCGCGCGGGTGCCACAACGCGTCCATGTGTTCGACGACCAACTCCCCGACCCGGGCGGTGATCGCGCGCTCCAGGTCGGCCCGGTCGGTGAAGTGCCGGTACAGCCGGGTCCGGGCCACACCGACCCGGGCGGCGATGTCCTCGACGGACACCTCGGCGCCCTGCTCGGCGATCACGCCCAGGGCGGCCTCGACGAACTCGGCACGGCGGCGGTCCCGCTGACCGGCCCACCGGGCCGCCTGACCACGCAACGGCTCACCCGACATGAACCCCAGTCTTTCAACAGTCGTCAATCGGCTCGGGAGCGGTGAGTGGCTCGCAGGCTCCCTACTCCCGCTCCGCTCGCCTCAATCGACTGTAGCCAGAGAGGGGTACGCCGCGTATCATTCAATCAAGAGTGGTACATGTCGTACCAGACAATGCCGATCAGAGACTGGAGTCGCAATGTCTCCGACCACCACGTCCATTCCGAACAGTGCCGACTCGCGGCTTTCTGGCCGCGCCGGGACGGCAAGCCCCGGAGCGCTCGGTGCGGCTCAGCGCAGCCGGGGCCGGGACGAGGTAGCCGATCGTCTGCTGACCGCCTCCGCGCGGCATTCCTTCGACCCGTTGACCGAGATCGACTGGACGCAGCCGCCGGTGCCCGGCCTGCCGTACCTGCCGCTGGAGCACGTCTCCCTCTACGGCACGGCGCTGTGGGACGACCTGAGCGAGGAACAGCGCATCGAGCTGTCCAAGCACGAGATCGCCAGCGCGATGTCCGTCGGACTGTGGTTCGAGATCGTCCTGATGCAGCTGCTCAGCCGGTACGTCTACGACCTCGACCCACGCAGCGCGCACGCCCAGTACGCGCTGACCGAGCTCGGCGACGAGACCCGGCACTCGATCATGTTCGCCCGGACGGCCGCCACGCTCGGCGTGCCGCGCTACCGCCCGGCCCGGCTGACCCACGAGATCACCCGGTTCGCCAAGGCCGCAATGGGTGGTCCGTCGATGTTCGCCGCGATCCTGGTCGCCGAGGAAACCACCGACCGGATGCAGCGGATCATGATGGACGACCCCGGCATCCAGCCGCTGATCCGCGCCGTCAACCGGATCCACGTGATCGAGGAGGCACGGCACGTCAAGTTCGCCCGCGAAGAAGTGACCCGGCAGATGGCCGGGATGAACTTCGCGAGGCGCGAACTGCATCGCACGGTCACCGCGGTGGTCGGCTATCTGATCATCGACTCGCTGGTCGACCCGAAGGTCTACGCCTCGGTCGGCATCGAGCCGGCCGTCGGGCGCGCCGCCGCACTGGCCAACCCGCACCACCACGACTCGCGCCGGTGGATGGCCGAGCGCATCACCGCGTTCCTCAAGGACGAAGGCCTGATCGGTGGGCCCACCACCACCATCTGGCGGCGCGCGCACCTGATCTGACGCCGGGGCTCCGCGGTGCCGTAACGTCCGGTCGGACGCAACGGCGGGACGAGGGGCGAGCGGTGGCGGACGAAGTCGAGGAGATGGCTCCGCTGCGCCTGCAGCGGGTCGCCAGTTCCGCCCCGTGGTCCCTGGTGGCGCTGATTCTGCTCTACGGAGGACTCGCCGGGCACAGCGCGCTCAGCAGGCTCACCGGCTTCGGCGGCGCTGTGCTGTTCACCGTGGTCAGCTACCGGGCCGCCCGGCTACGGCTGCTGCTCGGACCCGAGGTCGTGGTCGTCGGCTGGCTGGGCTCGAAGCGCTACCCCTGGTCGGACATCGAGAAGTTCGTGCTCAACGACAAGGGCGTGGCGATCCGGATGCGCGGCGGGATCGAGGTCGCGATCGCGGCGTACCCGCGCGGTGGCTCGATGATCCGCAAGCTGCAGGACAGCATCAACACCGACCTCGAGCAGGTTGTGGACCGCGCCGAGCGCTTCCGGAAGACCCGCCGCAACTAAGGCCTGCCCGCCGCGGATCGGCGGCCGGCTGACGGCACGTCAGATCGAGGACGACGGTGGCCGCGGCGACGACGGGGCGACAGACACGACTCGCCGGGTGGACCGAAGAGGTCCACCCGGCGAGTTCGGTGCGGTTGGTCACCTGAGCGCAGCGGTCAATCCGTCAGCTCGAGGGACCCGGTTTGCCGGTCAGGAGTTCGTGTGGATGACGAACTGGTTCGAGTCCGGCACGAACCCGGAAGGCGAGCCGTCGGGGTTCGAGACGGTGTTGGTGCTCGTGTACTTGTAGATGAACTCGCGGCCCTGGCCGTTGTCCTTGCTCCAGTTGTCACCGGAACGCTCGGACTGGACGTAGCTGAAGCGCTGATCCAGCGAGGAGTCGGCCTGCCAGACGGTGCCGTTGCCGATCTCGGACATGATCCGGTCGCGGGTCAGGTTCGGCCCGACCTCCTTGGCTGCCGTGGCGAAGATGTTCATCGCGACGTAACCGGCCTGGACGATGTGGTGGTTGGTGCCGCGGTTGAACCGAGCGTACTTGTTCATGGTGGCCATGAACTCCGGACCCCACAGCTTGTAGGTGGTGTTGGTCCAGTACCGGTTCACCGGGAACTGGCCGAAGATCGAACCCAGCACCTCGGCAGCCAGGTGGTTACCGCTGATCCCCTTGGGCGGGTAGTAGCCCTGCTGCGCGGCCTCGACCATGAACTTGGCCATCGTGGCCGGGTTGATCACGTAGTGGATGATGTGCTCCGGGTTGGCAGCACGCATCGCCAGCACGTACGCGGACATCGAGGTCTCCGAGATCGAGACGTCGGCCCGCTTGACCATCTTCGCGCCGGCGCCGTTCATGATCTGCTGCACGCCGTTGCAAGCCAGCTGCATCTCCGGGCTGGTCAGGCAGACCAGGCCGTAGGACTTGGGCTTGATCGTGTTGACCACCCAGTGGGCGTTGGCCATCGCCTCGTGGATCATCGACATGTGGGTGGGGAACATGAACGGGTCCTGCCACTCCGTCTGGGAGTAGGCCCAGGCACCCACATACGGCAGGTGGTACTGCTTCAGGTCGTCGTGGATCGAGGCCGTGGCCCAGTCCACACCGGTGACCAGTGAGAAGACCTGGTCGGTACCGACCAACTTCTTGATGCAGGCCTTGGCGCGGGCGACCTCACCCGGGCCGTCGTCGCAGTCGGTCAGCGCCATGCGCCGACCCAGGACACCACCACGGTCGTTGATCGCCTGCATGGCGGCCTCGTCACCGTGCACCTGCGGGGTGACCAGAACGTTTCCCAGAGCCATGCCGTGCATGTTCACCGAACCGAGCTTGATCGTGTCCTTGGTGACACCGACGTCGGTGGCGCCCTGCTTCTGGTTGTAGATCTGCTGGTTCTGCGCCTTGGCGGCACCGGAGTCCAGCGGCTTGACCTTGGTCGAACCGCTTGAGCCACCAGAGTCAGAACTGGAACTGCCGCCCGAGCCGCTGGAGCTGGCTGCGGCCGGGGCGCCCGCAGAGCTCTTCGAGGCCTTCGCGGACTTGGTGCTGCTCGACTTGGAACCGGTCGCGTTGGAACCGGGCGCGACCGCGGGGCTCGCCGCGGTCCCGCTCGAGGACGGCGCAGCGGCCGAGGTCGACGGGGCAGCAGCCGAAGTCTTCGTCGACGACGCAGCTGGCTTGCTCTTGCTGGTCTCGGCGGACTTACTGCTGCTCGCGCCTCCGGAGGCGGGAGCGGACTGGGACGCGCCACTGCTGCTGCCCGCGGCCGGAGCCGCAGCCTGCGCAGGGGCGGCCGCACCCTGGCCCGCGCTCGGCGCAGCGGCCTGCTCCGCGGTGTTCGCGGAGCCCCCACTGCTGCCGCACGCGGCGAGCACGAGGCTGGTGGCTGCCACCACCGGCACGGTCTTAAGAGCTGCTGATTGCCAGCGTCTCACTTCGAACTCCTTGCTGTTGTCTACGGGCAACTGCACCCGTCGAACAGGGACTTTTCCTTGGTGGTCCATCCGGGAACGAGGGTGGCCCCGGACGCGGGGTCCCAATGCTCGAGATCCCTGCTGTGCCGCGCTGGGCGCGACGTAAACCTTGGATTCCCTGAGGGCTTGCTTAGAAACCGGTCCGTTCGTGAAAAATCCAGGACTGCCGGTACGCCATGTGGCACGGCCGAAGCCCGACTCCCGTGGTTCCCGCAGGTCAAACGTGTTGGGCAGGCCACTGAACGCTCAGTGAAAATTTCGCTAACCGCACCGACGAAAGTGCGACGCCTCACAGGCCGGGGCGAACACCGTTCGTCGTCTCGTGTGAGGCTTAATACTTTCCTGTGAGGCTTAATACGACGACTCGCCGGGGTGGACCCCTGGGATTCACCCCGGGCCTGACAGGGAGCCCGAAACGCCGTTCGCGCTTTCCTGAATCCAGGCGCCCCGACCAGCTTTTTCATGAATACGGATCCCCGTCGGCCGACCCGTGTGGGCACCGGTACGGTTCGGCGGTGGACGAGTCGGCAGCGAATCGACACAGCGCACCGCGCTGGCTGGCCGACCTGCTCGGCTGGAAGCCCGCCACAGCCAAGTCGGCGCAGCGGTGCCGGGACCTGTTCGGGTTGGCCGCCGCGCCCAACCTTGCCGACGTCGGCGGGGCCGAGAGCTTGCGGATCACCGGCGAGATCTACCGCGCGATGGGGGTCGACCGCAGCGCCAAGACCTCGCTGGACGAGTCCGCGGGCACGTCCGGGGAGTCCGGCGCGGCCTTGGAACGCTGCATCGCCGACGACCTGCTCACCTCGTTGCATCGACTGGACCCGCACCGCACCTGGCAGGTCACCCGCCAAGGACTGGCTGCCGACTACGCGCAGTTCGAGCACCTCAACGCGCTTCAGCAGTTGTTCGAGACACATCCGGAACTGCGCACCACCCTGGGCCGGGACTACCAGGTGCGGACCGACGTGTACGTGGGCGTGCTGCAGTCGGATGACCTGTTCGCGAAGCCGTTTCTGCACGCGGCGATCTCATGCAAGTGGACCATCCGGTCGGACCGGGTCCAGAACGTGCGCCACGAGTTCGCCACGCTGGTGCGCAACCGCCGGGGCCGACTGCCACACCTGGTGCTGGTGACCGCCGAACCGTTGCCGAGTCGGTTGATCTCGATCGCCCGCGGCACCGGTGAGGTCGACACCGTCTACCACTTGATGCACGACGAACTCGACGCCGCGGTGGCCAAGGTCGCGACCCCGATGCAGCAGGAGCACTGGGCCGAACTGGTCGAGCAGCGGCGCATCAAGCCATACGAGGCGTTGGCCCGCGACCTGACGCTCAGCTAGCAGCGCGGACCGCGGTGCCGACGAGCGCGGCCCGGACCTGCCCGGCGACGGCCGCCGCCAACCCGACCGGAACCGCGTTGCCGATCTGCTTGGCGATCTCGACCTTCGAACCGCACCAGACGAAGTCCTCGTCGAAGTCCTGCAACGCGGCCGCCTCGGCGTGGGTGATCACCCGGTTGACCCGGCGCACGGGATACCGCGGGTCCCACTGCGGGTGCAGGTACTGACCCTTCTCCGGCTTGAAGAACTCCGTCCGGATGGTCAGCGACGGCGCGTCCCAGCGCATGCGACCCATCACGTCGGTCGTGCCGGACGGCTTGTCGCGCCAGCACCGCGGCAGCAACTCGTCGGGCAGATCGAACCGGCCGCCGCCGGGCGGCACCGCGTCGTACCGGAGCAACGACAGCTCCCGCGGCCGCCGGCCGAAGTGCAGGTCGCGCGACTTGAACACCCCCGGGATCGGTTGGCCGAAGAACTCGACCCCCGAGTTCGGCAGGTCGGTGCCACGCGGCCGGCGGGGGAAGCGCTGTTCGTCGCCGATCCGGTCGCGGACCGTGCGCCAGGGCAGCAGACCGTCGGCCGCCGACCGGGTATGCGTGGGCGTGGGCAGAGCGACCGGCCCGATCCGGGACCCGATCACGATCGTGCGCAACCGCCGCTGCGCGACCCCGTAGTCGGCGGCGAGCAGCAGGCCATGGGTCAGCTCGTAGCCGTCGATCATGCCGCCGTGCGCCTCGGCGGTCAGCAACTCGAATTCCGTGCTGGCCCGGAAACGGTCCACGTTCTCGATCACGAAGATCTTGGGCCGCGCCCGACCGACCACCCGCAAGTACTGCTGCCACAACTTGTTGCGCGGATCGTTGACGTCCTTCGACCCGAGATTGGAGAAGCCCTGGCACGGCGGGCCGCCGATCACCACGTCGGCGCGCGGGATCCGGCTGTCGGGAAGCTCGGCGATGTCGCCCCACACGGTGTGGCCCTCGCCGAAGTTCGCCGCGTAGGTCGCGGCGGCGTGCAGGTTCCACTCGACGGCCAACAGCGAACGGAAACCCTGCCGGACGAACCCGGACGTCATGCCGCCGCACCCGGCGAACAGGTCGATGACGGTGGGTTGCTGCGACATGTCGCTCAGGCTAGGCGAGGGCACCGACAAATCCGCACGGACGCGCCGGCCCCGGACCGGACCGGCCTGCGCCGGGTGGCCCGAGTGGCACCCGGCGCAGGTGGGGAATTTCGGCGTTCAGTTCGTTTCTGTTCGGCTTACTTCCACGTGTAGATCACGAACTGGTTCGAGTCGGGAGTGAAGCCGTTCGGCGAGCCGTCGGGGTTCGAGACGGTGTTCGTCGAGGTGTACTTGTAGATGAATTCCCGGCCCTGTCCGTAGTCGTGGTTCCAGTTGTTGCCGTTACGCTCGGTGGCCGCGTAGCTGAACCGTTGATCCAACGAGGAATCGGCCTGCCAGACGGTTCCGTTCGCGAGTTGGGCCATCAGTTTGTCGCGAGTCAGGTTCGGACCGATGGCCTTGGCGGCCTGGGCGAAGATGTTCACCGCGGTGTAGCCGGCCTGGACGATGTGGTGGTTCGTGCCGCGGTTGAACCGGGCGTACTTGTTCATGGTGGCCATGAACTCCGGGCCCCACAGCTTGTAGGTGGTGTTCGTCCAGTACCGGTTCACCGGCCACTGACCGAAGATCGAACCCAGCACCTCGGCAGCCAGGTGGTTA